>ASHK01000170.1 GCA_000695745.1 Vibrio madracius
CTGTATCGAAGAAAAGGTCGCCCAGGCGACCTTTTTTAATGGTATAGAATTACTCTTGTGGTCGCCAACTTAACGCACTTGCGACAGTACCAAGAGCTAATGCATCCATATCGGCCTGAGGCAGGTTCGCTAAGGTTTGTAGGGTAATCGCACCATTGACCTGTGCTGCGGCGACTTCGACGCTACCACGTTTAAAGCTATAGCCAAGAGGATTGTCGACACTCATTAACAATCCCTCACCATCATGGATGGATTCCACATTAAACTGGGTGTTGTTTAAGCGAATAAAGCCGGTCTCCTTTCTAGTGGTGGATAAACTAATGGCTTCAGACTTGCTTGCCATTTGATACTCACCAACTGATTTACCCGCTTCGCTTATCTGACAGGTGTATGGATCGTTGCCACCAAAAGAAAAACTGCCAAGATCGACGCTGGTACCACCGCCGCGACAAACCAAGGTCCAGGTTTCACCGTTGTCGTTACGAGTGACTTCGGCGACCATATCTCCTTTTTTGGTATTAACGGTACTGAACCATGAGGTAGTGGAGGCACTGCGTGAGTATTTACCTTGGTACAATCCAGCAATATCAAAATTGCCTTCGGGACCAAAGCCCCAGAAACTACCATCGGTTTTCAATAGCAACTTAGGTTGAGCTGCTACAGCATCTGATGTGGTCATATTGACGGTCGAACCGCATCCGAAAAGTGCACTAGAAAGAGCGAGTGCGTAAATAGACTTTTTCATTGTTACATCTCTTTTTTATATCAAGCGGCGCGGATTGTATGAAAATTGTTACATTCCGAGTGTAAGCCTTTGTCTTGTTAAAAGGTGAATCACAAAAAAATCGTTACTTCAAAGGCAGCGTTGCGGCTGCCTTTGAGGTTTTATCTGCTACTAAATCATAAAGATGAAGATGACAGACAATGCACTGATTAAACCAGCAAAGAAGTAGCAAGCAATTTTTCCTGCCACTCCCGCATGGATTTTCAGATCGTGCATACCGTGATGTAGGCGATGCATTGCATGCCACATCGGAAGCGCTAATGTCGCTATGATGAATAGTGCGCCAATGATGCTTGTAGCAAAATCTGCGACACGTTCATAACTCATTGCTTCTGGGCTAATAATGCCCATTGGCACTAGAATACCAAGCACAAGTACCGTTACTGGTGTAATCATGGCAAACCAGGTACCACCCGCACCAAATAGTCCCCACCATACTGGTTCGTCAGAGCGTTTTGGGTTTTGATTAATCACGATTCACTCCTTATACAATGATGAGAACAACTAGCGAGATAGCGGCAACCGCAGCCCACTGAGCAAGAACGATGGTTTTCTTTTCAACGACCTTTCCTTTCAGCTTGATTGGCATAACTTGCGGCATCATGCTAAAGAAAGTCTGAGCATGGAATAGGCTACCTGCTAGGGCCACGATATTAATCGCGATGACGATAGGGTTGGCCATAAACTCCAGCCAACCTTGCCACGCTTCAGGGCCTTTCACTAATGCACCCAAACCAAAAGTCAGGAAGATAGTGAATAGAATAAGAGGCAGTACCGTCGCTTCACGTAACATGTAGAAGCGATAGAATGGATGGTTTTTCCACCACGTGCGTTTGATTTCACGAACATAAGGTTTTCTGTTACTCATTCTACGCCTCCTGTGGTTTTAGCATTGCGATGACGAAGTCTTTAGAAGACTCCACTTTACCTTGGTTAACCGCTGCTGCTGGATCAACGTTCTTCGGACAGACTTCAGAGCAGTAACCGACGAAGGTACAGCCCCAAGCCCCATTTTCACCGTTGATCATCTTCATACGCTCTGCGGCACCATTGTCACGGCTATCTAAGTTATAGCGATGAGCAAGTGTTAGTGCAGCTGGACCGATAAACTCAGGGTTTAGACCAAACTGAGGACATGCTGCGTAGCATAGACCGCAGTTAATACAGCCAGCAAACTGCTTATACTTCGCCATTTGCTCAGGTGTTTGGATATTGGTGCCATCCTCAGGCTTGCGATCATTACCGATAATATAAGGCTTGATGGCTTCAAGGCGCTCGATAAACGGCGTCATATCGACAATCAGGTCTTTCTCGATAGGGAAGTTAGCCAAAGGCTCGATCTTCAGGCCATTTTGGTGGTCACGAAGGAAGCTCTTACAAGCCAACTTAGGTACACCGTTGACCATGATGCCGCACGAACCACAAATCGCCATACGGCAAGACCAGCGGTAAGACAGATCTTTATCGAGGTGGTCTTTGATGTAACCAATCGCATCAAGTACAGACATGGTCTCATCAAACGGAACTTCAAATGTTTGGAAGTAAGGTTCTGAGTCCTTCTCTGGGTCATAACGCAGGATCTCAACTTTCTGAATACGATTAGCTGACATTATGCTTGCTCCTCCGCACTGTTATCTTGAGATGCTTTCGCTTCTGCCGCGGCAGCTTTTTCTGCTGCTTCACCGTACAAGCGTGCTTTAGGTTGCGATTTCGTTATCTTCACATCGCTGTAATCGATGCTTGGTGCGCTGTCTTCTTGGAAGAAGGCCAAAGAGTGTTTCAGGAAGTTCACGTCATCACGTTCAGTACAACCATCGTCTAAACGTTGGTGTGCGCCACGTGATTCTTTACGTAGGATAGCGGAGTGAACCATAGCTTCAGCAACTTCGAGACCATAGCCCACTTCAATGGCATAAAGGAGATCGGTGTTGAACACTTTACCTTTATCTTTGATGCTGATTTTCTTATAGCGCTGTTTGAGCTCGGCGATCTTTTCAAGCGTAGCTTGCATCAGATCTTCTTGACGATAGATACCGCAGCCCGCTTCCATGGTGTGACCCATTTCGGTACGGATTTCAGCCCAGTTTTCATCGCCTTCTTGGTTCATGAGTGCTGCAATGCGAGCTTCAACCGCTTCAACTTGTTGCGCGATAGCCGCGTCATCCCAGCCTTTAAAAGCTTTGGCACGTTCAACAGCTTGTTCACCAGCCACGCGACCAAAAACAACGAATCA
>ASHK01000171.1 GCA_000695745.1 Vibrio madracius
ACTTTGGTGAGTTATTTGGTTTGGTCGCTATGGTTGCTACTCAGTATTTGCAACCCGTCGCTGCGCTGTTGTTCTGTGTGTTCGGTGGTTGGGTATGGAGTCGAGCCAGTAAGATAAAAGAGCTTGAACAGGGTTGTCCAGATTTTCAATTAGGATGGTTTGGTAAAATTTGGCCGTTTTACGTGAAGTTTATCTGTCCGATCTTAGTGGCAACCGTCATCTGGGCATCATTCGGTTAAGTTATCGATGCCATTAATGAACGAAAAAGCTCTGCCTAGGCAGAGCTTTTTCGTTAACCAAGGTGGAGTGGCCTAACGGAACTGCCCAGCCTCTGGTAGAAAGTCAAATCCAGCTTGTGCTAACTTATCGATTAATGCTGATTTGCTGATGTCAAAAAAGCGTGTGAGTTCATCAAGATTACCGCCAAAATCATCTCTTAGCTTCATGTTAACAATACTCATAAGCATAACGGGATCCATTGTCTCAAAGTTTGCTAAATTCATGTTTTGATCTCTATTTATCTTCAAAGTCAGAAATTAATAGGTTTGCAGCTGCAAACGCCGCTTTCTCACGCGCGTCTTTTGGTAATGATTCGTCCGCAGCAATGTCATTTAATGCGCGAACCGCACATGCAATGGCCTGAGGCACATAGCCCTGATCTCCGCTACCGATTTGGGCATAAATTTCTCTTACTAAATCACAACAACCGTAAACTTGCATATCAATGCTCTCTGTAAATGATAACTTGTCTCAATATACACATGGGAGCTGGAAAAAACAAAATTGCCATTTGATATTGAAACAAAAAAGACCGATGTTGTGGTTAAACATCGGCTAATAATGGCGATTAAAACAGCAGGTTATGCTTTAACAGGGATAGCTTCTAGCAGAGCGACCATTTGGTTCCAGAACAATTCAACGGTATCAATTTTCACTTTCTCATCTGGTGAGTGCGGAAATTTAATCGTTGGGCCGAAAGAGACCATATCCATGTTAGGGTAAGGCTCTTTGAATAGACCGCATTCTAAACCCGCGTGAATGACCATGATATTTGGCTTGTGACCGTAGATGCCTTCGTACATATCGCGGAAGATTGCCATGATTTCTGATTCTGGATCTGGTTTCCAACCAGGGTAGGCTCCTGAGCATTGAATGCTTGCACCAGCAAGTTCTGCAATAGAGGCCAGCATTCCTTCAACTTGTGAACGTCCAGAATCAATGAGGGAGCGAACTAAACAAAGCACTTCAACTTTGTCTGCTTGAGTCGTGATCACACCAACATTTAGAGAGGTTTCTACAACCCCTTCAATGTCGTCACTCATGCGAATCACGCCATTTGGGCAGGCATTGAGTGCGGCAATAAAGCGCGTTTGAGATTCAATTGTGAAGGTTTCAGCTAAATCGGCCGCGTCATTAAAGGTAACAATGTCAGTTTCAATGGCACCGAGTTCAGATTTAAGCAGTTCAGTATAAAAGCTGTATAGCTCGTCAAGCTTGGCTAGGTTTGCTTCAGGAAGTGCCAGAGTGACAAAACCTTCACGAGGAATGGCATTGCGCAAACTGCCACCGCGGAATTCAATCAGACGAGCATCGAGTTCCTTAGCGTGACCAGCTAAGAAGCGAGCGAGAAGTTTATTGGCATTACCACGACCAGTATGAATGTCGCAGCCAGAGTGACCACCTTTGAGGCCCTTTAAGGTGAGTTGACGGGCTACGTAACCTTCTGGTGCTGACTCACGCGTGATGTCGAACGTCAGTGCTGCATCGATACCGCCCGCACAGCCCATATAGACTTCGCCTTCTTGTTCAGAATCGGTGTTAAGTAGAATTTCACCTTCTAACCAACCAGACTCTAGGCCAAACGCGCCGGTCATTCCTGCTTCTTCATCAATAGTCAGTAACACTTCTAGTGGACCATGCTTGATATCATTAGAAGCAAGGACGGCCAAGCAGGTCGCCATACCAATACCGTTATCAGCACCCAGAGTTGTGCCTTTTGCCGTTACCCATTCACCATCGACATAAGGCTGAATCGGGTCGACAGTAAAGTCATGGTCGGTGTCTTCATTCTTTTGCGGCACCATATCGATGTGCGCTTGTAGAACGACACCTTTCTTGTTTTCCATGCCTGCGGTTGCTGGTTTCTTAATGAAGACGTTGCCAGTTGTGTCACGCTTTACGTCTAAGCCTTGCTCTTTAGCCCAGCTTACAATGTACTCAGCTAGAGCTTCTTCGTGCTTAGATGGGTGTGGGATTGAGCAGATTTTATCGAAAAATTGCCAGACAGGTGCTGGTGACAACTTACTGATTTCAGAATGGAATTCAGACACGGAACTCTCCTTTTGACGGGCTTTGCTAGATAGATGTTCCCCAGATTTCTCATATTTCGATGGGAATCTCTGGTTTTCTAGCTTATTTAAGATAAAGCAAAGGATAACATTAGTTGTAAACAGGTAGTAGTCAAACCTTGTGTCTCTTGTCGTTGTGGTAGTAAAGCTTAGTTACCATTGTTAAATGATACAGAGCTCATATTTAAGGGGGTTATTTTGTAATTTAATTACAAATTACGTAATTAATAGGATTTAATTTGAATTATTGTGACTTAGATCGCTTTTGTGCTTGTAATAAAAAACCAATATGGTATTCTTTTGAACAGTTGAGAGAATCAACGATATTGCTCATGGAAAGAGCCCGATTTATCGCCTCCAAGGAACCGAGATTCAAAGCAAACTATGCATAATGATGTTTTGTTAGAAGGTGATGTTTATGAAAGGTTTAGCAAGCGCGATGTTTTGGACAACACAAAACGTATACACAAGAGACTTCGCGTACACTGTCTACTTTGGTAGATAAGTTAACGATTTATACCCCTATAATTTAGAATTTGTTGTTGGTTATATACCCAATTGATGACCAAGTTATTCTACCGCCACTCGAACGAGTGGCGTTTTTTTTGTCTGTAATCCCGCCAAACTGCCGTCTTAATCTCAAAAATGGCTAAAGAATAAACAGTTGGATCCTTGCCAGACTACACTGAAATCTATTGGTCATTGAGTAACGACATAAAATTGTTAGTGATTGTTACCTAATAGGTTTCATATAAACTCAAAATTATTTGGTTTAGAGTCAAAATTCTAGGTGGAATTTGCGTTTTGTTAACCTTATAATTCGCGCCAATCGTTTACGCAACCGTTTACTTTTTACATTTTAGGAATTCGATTATGCTCGAAAGGCTATTCAAACTCAGTGAATACGGCACAAATGTTCGCACTGAGATCATCGCAGGTTTAACAACCTTCCTGACGATGGCTTACATCATTTTTGTTAACCCAGCGATTCTAGCTGATACAGGTATGGATCGTGACGCCGTATTTGTTGCTACCTGTCTAGCTGCCGCGATCGGTTGCTTTATCATGGGCTTTGTTGCTAATTATCCTATCGCTCAAGCTCCAGGTATGGGCTTGAACGCTTTCTTTACCTACTCAGTCGTTCTAGGTATGGGTTACACGTGGCAAGTGGCTTTAGCCGCTGTATTCTGCTCTGGTATCCTTTTTGTCTTACTGAGTGTGTTTAGAATTCGTGAGTGGATTATTAACTCAATTCCTCTAGCACTTCGTACCGGTATTTCTGCAGGTATTGGTCTATTTTTGGCCTTTGTTGCGCTTAAGAATGCTGGCATTGTCGTCGATAACCCAGCGACACTTTTATCTTTAGGCCATGTGAACTCTCACCAAGTTGTGTTGGCAGCGATTGGTTTCTTCCTCACTATTGCATTGGTTCACCGTGGCATTAAAGGTGCTGTTCTGTTCGCTATCCTTGGTGTTACCGTACTAGGTTTGATCTTTGGTGATGTAAAGTGGGGTGGCGTAATGTCAACACCACCAAGCTTAGCTCCAACATTTATGCAGTTAGATTTTAGCGGCATTTTTGAAGTGGGCATGATTTCAGTAGTATTCGCATTTTTATTTGTTGACCTATTTGATACAGCTGGAACTTTAGTTGGCGTTGCGACAAAAGCGAACCTAGTGACTGAAGATGGAAAAATTCCACGTCTAAACAAAGCACTACTTGCTGACTCTACGGCAACATCGGTAGGTGCTCTACTAGGTACTTCCAACACGACTTCATTTGTTGAGAGTACAGCGGGAGTTGCGGTAGGCGGTCGTACCGGTTTGACTGCAGTTGTCGTTGGTATTTTATTTATTCTTGCTTTATTCTTCTCGCCTTTAGCTGGTATGATCCCGCCATATGCTACCGCCGGTGCTTTATTGTACGTAGCAATATTAATGATGTCTGGCTTGGTTGGTATTGACTGGCGAGACATTACTGAAGCTGCGCCAGTAGTAGTGACTTGTTTGATGATGCCTTTCTCATTCTCGATTGCAGAAGGTATTTCGTTCGGTTTCATTACTTATGCAGCGATTAAAGCATTAAGCGGAAAAGGTCGCGATGTATCCTTAAGTGTATGGGTTATGTCGGCAATCTTCCTTCTCAAGTATATTTTTGCGGGATAATACTCGAATACGTTTTTATTAGGTTTTTACTATGGCTAACAAATTCATCATCACATGGGACAATATGCACGCATATTGCCGTCAACTTGCTGAGCGTCAAATGCCAGCTGAACAGTGGAAAGGCATTCTTGGCGTAAGCCGTGGTGGTCTGGTCCCTGCTGCAATTCTGGCTCGTGAGCTAGGTATTCGTTACGTAGATACAGTATGTATCTCTAGCTACGATCACGATCATCAACGTGACATGACTGTGCTAAAAGCACCAGAGCATGATGGTGAAGGTTATCTAATCGTTGATGATCTTGTGGACAGTGGTGACACTGCTCGTAAGATCCGCGAAATGTATCCAAAAGCGAAATTTGTCACCGTTTGTGCTAAGCCAGCTGGCGTTGAGCTAGTGGATGAGTACATTGTTGACATCGCTCAAGATTGCTGGATTGAACAGCCATGGGATATGGTGTTGTCTTACGTTGAGCCAATCAACCGTAAGCAAAAATAAATACATCAATCTGTATTTGCGAAAATGACCCTTTATTGGGTCATTTTTTTTATTACTATAGAGGACAAAGTTCCATTAGAAGGCCATCATATGTCTGAAGAAACCAGCAAGAATATCTCTGAGACGTTGTTCGAGAAAAACAAACAGGCAAAAGAAACCTCTCGCCTCATCAGATATATGCCGAGTAGTGAAAAGTTGCTTGAGGAGCGCAGAGCGCAAAATCCAACATCTTGGTATCGTAATTTGTTGCGCTTGCAATGGGTTTGGCAAGGTGTGGATCCTATTGAGCAAGAGAGCGTGCTAGCGACTATCGCTTCCTCTAAACATTCCAGAACAGTGGATGATTGGTTAGATACAGTCATGGGTTACCACGGTGGTAATTGGAATTATGAGTGGACCAAGCTCGGTATGCAGCATCAAAAGCGTGCCAATGATGTCACGGGGGATGATTCAGCAGAGGAGCTATTTAAAGCATCACTGTGTTTTAGTATTGCCGGTTATCCTCATCTTAAAAATGACAACTTGGCCTTGCAGGCGCAGGTGCTAGCGAATACCGCTTACAACGAGGCGGCAAAGCGCACGAGTCACATCATAAAGCAAATTGAAGTCCCGTATAAAAATAAACGAATCATAGCTAACCTTCACCTTGTCAGTACCGATAAGCCGCAACCTGTCGTGATTGTCAGTGCGGGATTGGATTCGTTGCAGACCGATATGTGGCGCTTATTCCGTGATTATCTTGCTCCGGCAGGTATTGCTATGCTAACGGTGGATATGCCGTCCATCGGACACAGTTCACATTGGACGCTAACGGAAGATACTTCCTGCTTGCACCAAGCTGTGCTTAATGAACTCCCTAAGATTCCTTGGGTGGATCACTTTAAAGTGGGCTTGTTGGGCTTCCGTTTTGGCGGTAATGCGATGGTGAGACTGTCATTCCTTGAGCCAAGTAAAATTAAAGGCTGTGTTTCTTTAGGTGCGCCAATTCACGACATTTTAGCCAGTCCGAACAAGCTAAAAAATATGCCGAAAATGTATTTGGATATGCTGGGTCGCGTTTAGGGAAAGATGCTATTGATATTAACAGTTTATCCGGACAACTCATGGCTTGGTCTCTAAAGGTTCAAGGCTTCTTGAGTGCTCGTCGAACCAAAGTACCGATTTTAGCCTTAAGTTTGGAAGGGGATATGGTTTCGCCACATTCCGATAATCGTTTGGTCGCCATGTTCAGTGATTACGGCAAAGCTAAGCAAATTCCTGCAAAAGGTATTACCAAAGGATATGAGCAATCACTCGAAATGGCGATTAAGTGGTTGGAGGACGAACTTTGGAGGTGACATTTGTGGTAAATTAGTTAAATATGAAATAAGCGTGTAATCAAATATATGATAAAACAATAAATATCTTGGAAAATTTAACGCTATTTCAATTCAATAACTAGTTTTACTTATAAATGGAGTTTCCCCATGTCTGAAGCGGCTAAGAACCCTACGCATTATCGTTTACTCACAGCTCTAAAAGCGATTGGGCCTTATCTTAGAGAACCACTATGCAAAGAAGGCTTCTATCACTTCGATTGTCTTTCTGTCTGTGTGGATGATACTAAGTCTCCAGAAGATAGAGAATTTTGGGGCTGGTGGTTAGATTTATGCTTAGTTGATGAGCAGTTTGAAGCCACTTATCAAATTGGCCGTTATAACCAAGTTGGTGAGTGGGTGCTCGAATCGGCTCCAGAATCAGCCGCCGAAGAGATCACTCGTACACAAGAGGTTTCATGAAAAATTGGTTTCAGCCTTACAAGAAAAATTCGCGCTGGATGTAGCGATACATGATGATTCAGTAGAGTTTGTGTAACGGATATAAAGCCCCAATGTCTCAATTGGGGCTTTTTTTTGCTGCTTTTCCAATCCACTCACTTTTTGCTTGTATAAATGATGTTTGATTGCTAAAACATCACTCCTTATTTAACTTTCGTGTCCAACAAACAGAGATGACAACTGATATTAATCGTCAAGCTACAGAGAAGAAAACTGTAGTGGTGAAGTTAGGAACAAGTGTTCTTACAGGTGGTTCCCTTGCGTTAAATAAAGCGCATATGGTGGAGCTCGTTAGACAATGTGCTGAGCTGAAAAAGCTTGGGCACTCTGTAGTTGTGGTATCGTCTGGTGCTATTGCGGCAGGCAGAGAACATCTTGGATACCCCGCGCTTCCCAACTCGATGGCGAGCAAACAGCTACTTGCGGCTGTAGGTCAAAGTCAGTTAATTCAAGTTTGGGAATCATTGTTTGCCATTTATGGCCTTAAAATTGGTCAAATGTTACTGACTCGCGCCGACCTAGAAGATCGTGAGCGCTTTTTGAATGCCCGTGACACTATCAACGCTTTGGTTGAGCATGACATTATTCCAGTCGTTAACGAAAATGATGCTGTCGCAACGAACGAGATAAAAGTGGGTGATAACGATAATTTATCAGCGTTAGTTGGTATTTTATGTGGCGCGGATAAATTACTACTGTTGACTGATCAACGAGGCTTGTTTACGGCTGATCCACGTAAAGACCCAAATGCAGAACTGATTCGTGAAGTAACAACCATTGATGAAACCCTTCGTAAAATTGCCGGTGGCAGTGGTACGACTTTGGGCACTGGTGGTATGGCAACGAAACTTCAGGCGGCAGATATTGCACGCCGTGCTGGTATTGAAGTCATAATCGCTGCCGGCAGTGCCGAGAATGTGGTGTTTGACTCATTATCTGACCAGCCTCAAGGTACGCGTTTCTACCGCTTCCAGAAGCACTAGAAAACCGCAAACGTTGGATTCTAGCGGGACCGGCGGCAACCGGTAACATTGTTATTGACGCTGGCGCAGTCAACGCTGTGATAGGCAAAGGTAGCAGCTTGCTAGCAAAAGGTGTCGTTAAAGTTTCAGGCCATTTCTCTCGCGGAGAAGTGGTACGTGTGACAACCAAAGACGGAGCGCTTGTTGCAAAAGGAATTTGTGGCTACTCCGATACTGATCTAGCAAAAATTGCTGGAAAACACAGTAAAGAGATCGGTGAGACTCTAGGCTACGACTATGGTGCTGAGGTTATTCACCGCGACGATATGGTTGTCATTCAAGATTAAGAATAAAGGGATAAGTTATGGATATGATTAAACTGGGCCAGAACGCTAAGCAAGCGAGTTTTGCCCTGGCGACCGCGTCTACGGCTCAAAAGAACAATGCACTACAGATCATTGCTGATGAACTAGAAGCAAGCGCTGACATCATCTTAGCGGCAAACGCTAAAGATATTGAGCTCGGCCGTGAAGCAGGGCTAACCGAAGCTCTTTTAGACCGTTTGCTATTAAACGAGCAGCGCCTAAAAGGGATTGCAGATGATGTGCGTAATGTGATTACTTTATCTGATCCCGTAGGCAGTGAAATTGACAGCAGAGTCCTAGAGAACGGCATGAGCCTGTCTCGTCGTCGCGTACCACTTGGTGTGGTCGGTGTGATCTACGAAGCACGCCCTAATGTGACCATTGATATTGCGGCGCTTTGCCTAAAAACAGGTAACGCAAGCATTTTGCGTGGCGGTAAAGAGACGTTCTACTCGAATATGGAACTGGTGAAAGTCATTCAATCGGCACTGGATAAAGCAGGTTTACCTGCGGCTTCGGTCCAATATATCGAAAAGCCTGACCGTGAGTTGGTATCACAGTTGCTTAAAC
>ASHK01000172.1 GCA_000695745.1 Vibrio madracius
AATTAAACCCAAATAGCCGCGTCACCTATGTTAATGTCGACTTCTCTAGTCAATCATTGACTGAGCAGCTCTTAGCTGCTGGGTTCGATAAAAACAAATCGACACTATTTACGTTAGAAGGCGTCTCACAATATATATCGAAGGATGCTTTAGCAACCACAATAAACGAGTTACAAACGCTCACTCCTCATACACACACCACTTTCTGTTTTTCTTATGTAGACCAACGTCTAACCGAAGAGCCAGAAGCGTGTTTCGGCAAAGGCTACCCTAACCCCAAAAACGCGCATCTACCATAATGCGTTTATCTGCCAAAATGGGTGAACCTTGGATTTCGCTCTACACAGAGACTGAGATAGAAGAACTGCTGTCAAAAAACGATTTTGTAATTAAAAGAAAATAAGACGTTGGATGATCTCAATGGTCTTTACTTTTCTCCTGTTGGTCGAACAGTCCCCGAAAATCAGATATTTAAATTGGAACACTTTGTCTTGGCCGAATCGATAAAATAGCCCCTGATTTGAGTGACAATTCTTTTTGAAGAATACCTAAAACAGTCACATACCTCTCCTGTAAGCCATTCGTTAATCATTCCGAGTCATGTTCGGCATTGGCCCTAACATCCCACTGTCACCGAAATGGAATGTTTCAAGCTGGGCTCTAGGTGTGGATCTCGATTTGATTGAACTTGTATGTAGAGCTTCATCTTTGGTACTCGCGGCATACAGTTGACCAAAGAAAGGGATGTTGGTGTCATAATTTTCAAACCAGACAGCCATTGCTTTTGTTAGCGAGTCATCAGACTTGTCTACATGTGCTAAGTAAGAGTCGTGATTAGCAAATATTCTCAAGTCATGGACCAAATTCGGTATGTTTTCATCAGGAAATACAGCGGCCATCAAGATACCTGGTATCTTTTGGTACCAAATATCACATACTGCTTGGAACGACGTGCCTAGATCCTTTATTTGTCCGGGTTTCACATAACGCATAGTAAAACCAAATAATGGAGGGCCTTCTTCATTACCGCCATCAGGTTTAATGAAGCCAGCAAGACTTTTCTTAAAGTCGTAGCGCACATTGGCAATAGCTTGAAGTTGCGCTTTACAGTCTTCATCCCACCCACCATATACTGTCAAAGTATCTAGGTTTTGAGGTAGGCAATCATATGTATCCCACAAAGGGTCGTCTCTAGTCGTTTGAAACAAGTAATCGTTAAGTGCGCTTGCATTTCGCAACCATACAATATGCCAGTATGCCAACGGATCATCTGTGTCAGGAAAGGCAAATATTGCTTTTATGTCTGGATTTTCCTCGTATGCCGACTTGGAAAAGGCTTGGGTATGCCTTTTTAAATTCGACAAGTTTTTCTTCTTTAATATGACGCTTACCATAAATAAGAACAGGTGTTACTTGTGCTGAGCCAGGTATGCCTGCAATTTCTTCGTATTGAGGTGGTGCAGAGGGTTCGTGCTCTTTATCATCTTTAGATTTCATACATTCTCCTAACTGATTTCCTCAACTACCTATAATTTATAGTTGAATAGCGTCACTGTGCCAAACCGTTTCGATCAAATATGAAAACCTTAATCTCGCCTTTTAAACCGCGCTAACGCAACAGCTGGACCGTTGTCGCTACGCCTTCAAAGAGTCAAATATTTAATGGCTCTGTGTCTAAGGTTAACGAAAGCTTGGGATAATCGCTGGTATCCCAGGTAGTAAGCCAACCAACGCCATCACACTGGTCAGTACAATAAACATGATTCCAGGCAACACCCAACGGCTCATTTTACTAAGCTCGCCACTACGCTCTTTGCAACCGACTAACCCCAAATTATCTAATAGCATAGTCAGAGACCAACCAAATGCGGGGTTCACTAGCGCTGAAGAAAATACAACAATCGCCGCCGATTGCGTGGTTTTCCCCTCACGAGTCATTTCCATCCCTGCTTCTAGTAATGGAACAAATACTCCTACAATGAGCGCAACACACAGTACCGGTTGCCATATTGCCAAATCCATTGGGTAACCCCAAACAGCGGCGATGATACAGAACAGCGCGGTCAGCAATGCACCAGCTGGTATGGGACGCTTAGCAATTGCTGCAGGTACGATATATGTACCCCATGAAGACGTAAAATTAGTGCCGCCAAGGAGAGAACCAAACGTTTGACGAATGGAAGCTGTGGTCATGGTATCGTCAATGTTCATGTGCACTTTTTCTGTACGTTCCGGATAGCTGATTTTTTGAAAGACTTGATGCCCTAAAAAATCTGGCGACCACATAGCCACAGCTAAAATAGCAAAAGGCAATACCACCATGAAATGTTCAATCGTCGGTAGGCCTAGCATCCACCCTGTCTCTTCGCCCCACCAATACATAGGGTTCATATTGGGTAAACCTGGCTCGGTTTGAAAAGAAAACGGGGCACCCATGGCAAAAGCTAACGTGCCACCTAACAAACAACTAAGAGGTACAGCTAGCCAACGCTTACGAAAATGTTCCAATAAAGCATATAAAATAATCGTGCAAAAGATCACGACAAAAGCGATATGACTCATGCCGATTCCCTCTGCCCAAGCGAACAGTTTTTTAACTTGGGAAACAGTTCCCACAAAGCCAAGGTAGAGCAACAGCCCACCACATACACCTTTACTGGTGAGGCTTGCCAGCATACTGCCACCTTTGCTGATCGCTAAAATTAGGCCAAATGCACCGATCAACAGTCCAAACGCCATCGGGTGCCACCCGCTGCAACCACCAAGGGAATTAAAGGAATGAGTGGGCCGTGTGTACCTGCTAGGTTCGCGGTCGGTAGTAAAAAAGCCAGAAAAGAGAATAATAAAAACCGATGCAATGAGTAGTTCATAACGTACATTTTCTAAAATAAAGCCTTCATTTAACCCTA
>ASHK01000173.1 GCA_000695745.1 Vibrio madracius
AGCTGCTGCAAATCCCCACCAACTGGTGGTGATGTTGATAGACGGCTTACTCAATGAAATCGAGCGCGTGCGCGGTCATATCAGCGCAGGTCGTTTAGCCGAAAAAGGCGACGGTATCAGCAAGTGCATGAACATTCTTGTCGGTTTAGATAGTGCTCTGGATGACGAAAATGGCGGCGAAATTGCGGAGAACTTACACCAACTTTATGACTTCTGCCAAATCGAACTCTATCAAGCCAGCATCCACAATGATGTGGATAAACTGGTGAGTGTGGAGCGTGTGATGGGCAATATCAGAGAAGGATGGTTGAATTTTGGCAATCAAGCATAAGGTGTCCCCTGAGCGATTCCGACACCTAAGTAAACTTATTGAAATCGCAACAAAAACCGAAGATTGGCACGCATTAAAACGCTACGACGTACAGCTTCGTGAGCTTTTGGACACCCATAGGCCTTACTTAAAAGACCCTAGACTAGCTGCTGAGATTCGTCACGCTAGGCAGACGCATTTGGCTGCCTACGAAGCGCTGTCTGTGGCAACCAGTGAGCTCAAACAACGTCTTCATAGTGTGGGCGAGCAAAAAGAGCGCTCTGTGGCCTATCAACTTGCGATGACGTTGGAGTAACCCATGCTAACCATGACAAAGATTCCGAGTAGTGACAGCTCAATACGTACTAGTGATAGCCCATCAAGTCCGACGATCAATACCGCGAGCACTTCCTCCGCTAAAGATGTCGCAGTCCCATTTGGACAACTTGTTAAAGCACCAAAGCCATCCGAGCCCTCTACGCTGGATGAGAGCCTTATCGCCGCTTCTGCCCAAGGGGCTGAGCCTAATGCGCTGTTATCCACGATCACCGCGCCAAACACAGAGCCTGCTGTGCCTCGAGGTTTTGCCGTGATAGCAGACCAAACACTGGCAGCGTCACGACAGCAAGCCTTTGAGCAACTCAATCCTTTTACTGTGACGGCTAATGCTCGTCAGCTCACATCACACGCTGATAGTCACGTTACTCATCCATCCATGGCGTTGACTAAAGAGAGCACCTCAAGCAGCTCGATTAATTTAGCCTCCCAAGTCACACCATCTGGTCAGGACAAAGTCACCTCGCGTCCTATTGGCTCCGAGCTAGCCAATTTACTCACCAGTTTGAGCAGCCAAACGGTACCTGCACAACAAACACCGGGACATCAAGCCTCTCCAGCCCCGACGATAACAACACCGTCCACCACAGAATGGGCGCCAGTACGAGTCGATACTCAAGCAGGAAAATGGGGAGAGCAAATGCTGCAGGTCCTCAACGACCGAGTCACTCTACAAGCTCAACAAAACTTACAAGAGGCTCGGATCAGATTAGATCCGCCTGATCTTGGTAAATTGGATCTTTTGGTTCGTGTTGAAGGCGATCGCCTGAGCGTGCAAATCAATGCGAATGCTGCCGCAACACGTGAAGCACTAATGCAGGTTTCAGAACGCCTCAGGTTTGAACTACAAAACCAGAACTTTATGCACGTAGACGTTCAAGTCGGAACGGGCGAAGGCCAACACCAATCACCGCAACATAATCAAGAAGAAGAGTCGACAGTTCTCGCCTCTCAGCGCTTTGATGATGACTCTTCATTTCAAACCACATTTACTACTGCTGAACACTGGCTCAGTACGCAAGCCTAGCGCTTTGCACTTAGTACCTCATAAGGAAATAAACTATGACTAAACCGCAACTCTTCGCCATGTTCATCGCCATGATAGTGACTAGCGCCTTGGTCTCTGCAGCGACTGTATTTGGTGCCGCCTGGTATTTAAAGCAAGCAGGCAATGACCGCAGCATGCTTGAAGATTCTCCTTTGTCGTTTTTGACGCAAGACAACCAAGTTAGCCAGAGTCCAAGCTTTCAATCACTGGATAAAGTAGTTCTGAGCGTCAGAGGCAAAAAGCAAACGCACTTTGTGATGCTCGAACTCGCGGTAGAAACGCGTCGTCCAGATCGACTACAAAATATCAATGACTATATGCCGATCGTTCGCAATGCCATGCTCAATCTTTTCAGCCAAAAGACCTACGACGATCTTCATGGCGCACAAGCCCTCGCCTCACTACAAGACGAAGTAAAAAACACCGTGATGATGGCGTTCGCGAAAACCGAGGTAATACGCGATATCGACGATGTGCTGCTTACCAAGTATGTCGTGCAGTAGAGGCCGCCTATGTTGGATATGAATTACACGGACAGTTATGGTGTCGTCGATGAGGTCAGCTCGCCGACGACTCCCATTGACGAAAATCGTCTTCTGAGCCAGCACCAGATATTAGTGAAACGCGTTGTCAATCAACTGCGTAACCACGCAACGACACATTGCAGCATTGAAGATATGCAGCAAATTGGCTTGATAGGATTACTCGAAGCAGGGCGTCGCTATGGCAATATTGATGACCCCAACTTCCCAGCGTTTGCCGTGTGTCGTATCCGAGGGTCTATTTTAGATGAGCTGCGCCGTCTCGATTGGCGTTCACGTAAAACACGCCAGCAAGCCCACGAGCTCAACGATATCACACGCGATCTCACTAAAGCATTGAAACGAATGCCGACAGAGCAAGAGATCATTCATGCACTAGGCACTGACCAAGCAGATTACCATACTAGGCTCAGCGCCTCGATGGCAGGCGAGATGCAAAGTCTTGATCAACTGATAGAAAAAGGGCTCGAAGGCCAAGTAGATACGGCTTATGAAGGAATGAGTCATGAGCATATCCGCCGCAGTCTAGAAGTCGCTCTCGCTAAATTGCCGAAACGAGAACAACTGCTGATGACCCTGTTTTATCAGCACGAGCTCAACCTACACGAAATCGCCTTGGTACTCGAACTGACACCACCACGGATCTGTCAGCTTCACAAACAAGCGCTAAAACAACTCAACCAATTACTATCTTCTTAGGAGTCACCTATGCAAAAGTTTATGGGCGCGATCATTATTCTGATGTGTGTCTTTGGCGGTTACGTTTGGGCCGGAGGAAGCATGATGGCCATTTGGCAGCCAGCCGAGTTTCTGATCATCATCGGTGCCACTGTCGGGTCATTGATCATAGGTAACCCTCCACAAGTTCTAAAAGAAATGCGCAGCCAGTTCCGTTCTATTTTGTCTCCTCACAAAGACGAACAAGCGTTCTATATGGAATTGATGGCGCTGCTGCAAGTGTTATTAGAAACCGTTCGTAGCGGTGGCTTAAAGCCCTCGACAAACACATCGAAAATCCAGAACAAAGCCCGATTTTTAACCGTTATCCACTGGTAAGCCGTGATTATCGTCTTGTTTCTTTCATTACCGACAATTTACGTTTAATGGCAATGGGACAAATGTCGCCTCATGAATTAGAGGGACTACTAGAGCAAGAGATTGAAGCGATTGAATCAGACCTGCTGCTTCCATCTCGTTCAATGCAACGTACGGCAGAAGCTCTGCCCGGTTTCGGTATCTTGGCAGCCGTTGGTGGCATCATCATCACCATG
>ASHK01000174.1 GCA_000695745.1 Vibrio madracius
GGATCTCGATGGTCGTTACGTCTAAGTTTGTGCTCATCGCTATGTCGGGCTTGCCAAATTTGCATGGATTCTAATGGCATCACAACTCCTTGAAGTGGCTAACTTATCTCGTCAAGAGAAAGCTCAAAGCTTGGTGCAAAGGTGTTAAGGAAATAGTCCATCTCTTCGGTCTTTTTTCAAGCAACGTTTGATCTAAACGCTTCTTGGCGAGTGCGAACTCATGGTTACCTGCGCTCAACTCCTCAAGGCACTTTAAATAGGCACAGATAGAATCGGCTTGTTTGACGATTTGAGTGTCTTCTTCGTAAGCGTACTCTGAAATTAAGAAAGGCTTGAAATCTTCCTGAAACTCTTCCGGTAACATCGAGAGTAGCTTTCGCTCAGCAGCAGACTCTATTTTCTTGTATTCCTTCGCGATTTCAGGGTTGTAATATTTAACTGGGGTGGGGAGGTCACCAGTCAAAACTTCACTGGTGTCGTGATACATGGCAAGAATAGCAATGCGTTCTGGGTTAGTGTTGCCACCAAACTTTTTGTTTTTAATGATAGCTAAAGCATGCGCGACAAAGGCAACTTGAAGGCTGTGTTCAGAGATATTTTCGGTTGAAACCGAACGCATTAATGGCCAGCGTTGGATCAGTTTCATTCGAGCAAGGTGAGCAAAAAAGTGACTTTCTTTCATACAGCGTAATCCCTTAATACTAGCGCCGAACTTATTTATTCGGCGCTTATTAAGAATAGGCTTTATAGCAGTGTTATGAAAGAGTTACTGACTATATGTGCTCAAGAATTTTTCAAATCGACCGATCGCCATTTCCAGATCTTCGATATGTGGCAACGTGACGATGCGGAAGTGATCCGGTTTAGGCCAGTTAAAGCCAGTGCCTTGCACCAGAAGTACTTTTTCCTGTTTCAAGAAATCTAGCACCATACGTTGGTCATCTTTGATGCTGTACATCTTGGTGTCGATCTTCGGGAATAAATACATGGCGCCTTTGGGCTTAACGCAAGAGATGCCTGGGATTTGAGTAATCAACTCATAGGCTTTATCTCGCTGCTCCAACAAACGACCGCCTGGCAAGATAAGTTCGTTAATACTCTGATAGCCACCTAATGCGGTTTGAATCGCATGTTGCATTGGAACGTTCGCGCACAAACGCATAGAAGCGAGCATCTCAAGACCTGCAATATAACCTTTAGCGTATTCTTTAGGTCCGGTCATAAACATCCAACCACCGCGGAAGCCACAAACGCGGTATGACTTAGATAGACCGTTAAAGGTCACAACTAAGACGTCTTCTGTTAGGGTAGCAACCGAAGTGTGAGTCGCACCGTCGTAAAGAATTTTGTCGTAGATTTCATCGGCGAAGATGATTAACTTGTGCTGGCGAGCAATTTCGACCACTTCAAGCAAGAAATCGCGGCTATACACTGCTCCCGTTGGGTTATTCGGGTTGATCAGTACGATACCGCGTGTCTTTGGTGTGATTTTCTTCTTGATATCGTCTAGGTCAGGGTACCAGTCAGCCTGTTCGTCGCATAGGTAATGCACAGGCTACCGCCGGAAAGAGAAACGGCCGCAGTCCACAACGGATAGTCAGGAGCGGGAACTAACATTTCATCTCCGTTGTTTAACAGAGCCTGCATCGCCATTACAATAAGCTCCGACGCACCGTTGCCGATGTAGACATCCTCAACGTCTAGGCTACGAATCCCTTTACGTTGATAATGTTGAACCACAGCCTTGCGAGCGGAGTATATACCTTTGGAATCACAATATCCTTGAGATGTTGGTAGATTCCTGATGACATCGACTAGTATTTCATCAGGGGCGTCAAAACCGAATGGGGCTGGATTACCGATATTGAGTTTCAGTATTTTATGTCCCTCTTCTTCCATGCGCTTAGCATGTTTGAGTACAGGGCCCCTAATGTCGTAGCAGACATTATCGAGTTTTGACGACATCTCGATATTTTTCATTGTTATATTCCTAAAAAATCGGTTATTTCTTTACTAAATTACACTAAATCGTCTTTTGAAAGAATAAAAATCTACATAAAGTGAAGGTTAAAGATTTGATATGAGTTAGGTGGTAATGAGCCACTTAACATTGCGAGCAATTAAAGCGTGTGTTGCTTGATCTATGTAGTTGGTATAAATAGAGTATCTCGTGTATATAAGATTAAAAGTTACAGTTTTGAGGTTGATTTGTCTCATTTAACAAAAAGCTATCACTCAGTTGTTGAAAAACTAGAGCGTGCGCCACAAGGCACTAAGCGTCTAGAACAAGAACTAATGGGTCCGCCAAAGACTCACTGCATAGACTGGTTGGACGCTCAGCCTCATTATCCCAAGTTCTACTGGCAGTCGCGAGACACCCGTGAAGAAGTGGTCGCACTCGGCCAGTTGCACACATTTTCTGAGCCGGCCCAGCTTACACCATTTTGAGTGATAACCAGCGAGTTTGGGGTGGCCGTTCTTTTGACGGTCATTCTGAGAAAAATCGTCGCTGTATGTCTGCGTTTTTCTTTTTACCTCAAGTCGAATTGATCCGTTTCGATGATGGCTGGCGCCTCGCGGTCAACATTGGAATGAGCAAAGAGGTCTCGATCCGAGCATTAAAGCAGCTGGTTGCCGACGCAAAAGAATTAGCACCACTTGCAAGCGACATCGTCTCTCTACGTCATACGCCAGAGAAAGCGCAATGGTGTGAATTGGTTGAGGACGTGTTGGAAGGCATTGAGCAAGACAAGTTTAAGAAAGTCGTGTTGGCTCGTAAAACTTGTGTCGATCTTAAACATTCAATATCTCCAGCGCAGCTACTCAAAGCGAGTTACATTCAAAATCATCATAGCTTTCACTTCCTGATGGCGTTGTCTCCGGAACATGCCTTTGTTGGTTCCACTCCTGAGCGTCTGTATCGACGAGTTGGGCAGGAGTTGGAAACAGAAGCCTTAGCCGGAACTATTGGCCGTGGTGGGAATGCGGCTCAAGATATGGAACTGGCAAACTGGCTTACTCAAGACCATAAAAACATCAATGAAAACCAATATGTCGTTGATGATATCCTGCACAGTCTATCGCCTCACTCAGAACAAGTGCATTTAGAGAGTGAGCTTCGTTTGGTGCGACTACGTAAAGTTCAGCACCTTAAAAGAAACATCTTGGCGCATTTACATCAAGGCATTAATGGTGTGCAGTTATTGCAAGCCTTACAGCCTACCGCAGCGGTGGCTGGACTACCTAGAGCGGAAGCCATGCAGTACATCCACGACAATGAACCGTTTGCTCGAGGCTGGTATGCAGGTTCGGTGGGCTATCTAAGCCATGAAAAAGCAGAGTTCTGTGTCGCAATACGAAGCGCGCTGCTCGTTAAGGATGAATTGCAACTCTTTGCTGGTGCTGGGATTGTTCCGGGCTCCATTGCGGACCATGAGTGGCAAGAATTGGATAAAAAGATGTCTACATTGCTGAGCTTAATTTCCGACCAACCTCATTAGGTGTTGCCTCATGAGCTACAACCAAGCTGCTTTAAATAGAGTTTGGACTGAAATCATGATGGAAGAGCTTTATCGCCAAGGGGTAAAACACGTTTGTATTGCGCCTGGTTCACGTTCAACGCCACTGACTCTTGAAGCTGTCGAGCATCCCCATTTAAAGGTTCATACCCATTTTGATGAACGTGGTTTAGGGTTTTTAGCCTTAGGTCTTGCGAAATCCAGTCAATCGCCAGTGGCAGTCATTGTCACCTCAGGTACCGCGGTGGCAAATTTACTGCCAGCGGTGGCTGAATCGCGACTGACGAAAGAGAAGTTAGTATTGTTGACCTCTGATCGTCCAATTGAACTGGTGCAATGTGGAGCGAATCAGGCCATTGATCAACTGGGTATTTTTTCCCAGCATGTAACTGAGGCAGTGAATCTGCCATCACCTTCCACTCAGGTTCCAGCAGCATGGTTACTGTCGACAATCGACCATGCCTTCTCGCTTCAAGAAAAGCGCGGCGGTAGTATTCATTTTAACTGCCCTTTCCCCGAGCCTCTTTATGGCGGTGAAGACAAAACGGCATTTTCTGACTATGTGCAAAGCATCGCCAAATGGCGAATGGCATCGACGTGTTTCGTTGAATATCCTTCTCCAGCTGCGGTTGACTACGTTGCCCAGATTAACGCTCTCAATCTGAGTAACCGAAAAGGCGTGATCATAGTTGGCAGTGTATCCCTGGCCGTGGCGCAACAAGCCGGGCTACTGGCACAGCAGTTCGGTTGGCCACTCCTTTGTGATCCACAGTCGGGTATAGGTGGCGATTGGCAGCGTTACGATATTTGGCTTCAGAATCCACAAGCATCAGATCTATTGTCACAAGCCGATACTGTGCTGCAGGTCGGAGCAAGGCTGGTGTCTAAACGGCTAAACGCATGGCTGAAGTCACACGCTCAACATAGCGAATATCTGCTCTTAAGCGAGTTTGACGACAGACTCAACCCAGACCATGTGACATTAAGGCACTACCAAGTCAACATCGAACAGTGGTTAGAATCCGCACTGCGTACGTGCAAACATAGTCAACACGCAGGGTGGGGCGATGAGCTGAAATCATGGTCGGGATTAGTCCCAAAATTAGCGCCAACTCGAAGTCACCTTACCGAGTTTGATGTCGCGTGCAGTATTGAACGACTGCCAAACGATATTAATTTGTTTTTAGGCAATAGTCTTATCGTTAGGCTGGTAGATATGCTGGCCAATCCAAAAGGGATTGAAACCTACAGCAATCGGGGCGCTTCAGGGATTGATGGTTTGGTTGCCTCGGCAAGCGGTGTTCATCGAGATAAGGGCCGTTCTACCGTTTTATATTTGGGCGATACATCGCTGTTATACGACTTAAACTCTTTGTCTCTCTTTACTCACACCCAAGCACCTTGTGTTATTGTCGTCACTAACAACGATGGCGGTGCTATCTTTGACATGCTACCCGTCCCACAAGATAAAAAAGTTCGCTGCTACCAAATGCCTCACGGTTTGCGTTTTGAACATGCAGCGGCTCAATTTGGGTTGGGCTATTGTACGGTCAAATCACGCCAAGATCTCGATGCCCAAATACAGCAACACTTGGTCAGCGGACAAGGCTCACTATTAATTGAAGCTGTCACAGCCAGTGATGAAGTCGCTGATATGATTCGTCAACTTGGTCGCGACATCAGTTCGTTTCAGACTCATGCTTCATAGTCAGTTTATTCAAGCACAAAAAGGAAAAGCCGGTGGAAAACCTCTCGTGGTGTTTCTGCACGGCTTTTTAGGTGCGGGCGATGACTGGAAAGCGGTGAAGGACTATTTGAGCGGTTACGATAAACTATTTATCGATTTACCTGGACATGGCGAAAGCCACTCGATCCAAAGCACAAGTTTTGATGCCGTTTGCGGATTGATTCACTCAAGCGTACTAGAATGTATTGAAACACAAAAGCAAAGTGCCACAAGACCGATATGTTTGGTAGGCTATTCATTGGGCGCTAGGCTTGCGATGTACTTTGTGACGGAGTATCACAAAATCCAGAGCCACCTGACTCCAGTTTTAGTGGCGGGGCTTGTCATTGAGGGCGGTAATTTTGGCTTGGACTCACAGGCAGCACGTCACGCTAGGCTTGCCAATGATCTAGCATGGTCAGAGCGATTCAAAAATGACGATATTGCAGAGGTTTTAAGCGATTGGTATCAACAACCGGTCTTTTCTTCCTTAAATCATGAGCAAAGACAACATTTGATTGCCAAACGAAGTGTTAACCTTGGTGATAAGTTAAGTCAGATGCTGATGTCGACATCGTTAGCCCATCAACCGGATCTACTGCCCCAGATACGGCAGCTGCAATTCAGTAATGGCAGTCGGCCTTTGTATATCACAGGCGAACGAGACAAAAAATTTACTGCTCTAGCAAAACAAAGCCATCTTGATTGTCAGATCATTATGGGTGCTGGGCATAATGTACACAAAGAGCAGCCTGAAGCCTTTGCTTCGGTGCTACTTGGTTATCTAGAACAAATGGGTGAAAGCCCGAGAGAAAAATTGGAATAGAGCATGGCTAAAACAGTTGGACTAACAGAAGAAGAACTTTACGCGCCAGTGAATTGGGCTGACGTAACCGGCGATTTCGAAGAGATTCAGTACCACAAATCTGAAGACGGTATCGCGAAGATTACGATTGCCCGTCCTCAAGTTCACAATGCATTCACCCCAAGAACGGTCAACGAAATGATCAAAGCGCTAGCGGATGCTCGTTATGATGAAAGTGTTGGTGTGATCATTCTTACTGGTTTAGGTGAAAAAGCTTTCTGTTGCTGGTGGTGACCAAAGTGTTCGTGGCGACTACGGCGGCTACCAAGATGACTCAGGCACACATCACCTAAATGTCCTAGACTTCCAACGTCAAATCCGTACTTGTCCTAAACCAGTTATTGCTTCTGTAGCTGGCTGGGCAGTGGGTGGCGGTCATGTTTTGCATATGATGTGTGACCTAACGATTGCCGCGGAAAATGCTCAGTTGGCACTGGTCCGAAAGTAGGTTCCTTTGATGGTGGTTGGGGTGCGTCTTATATGGCTCGTATCGTTGGCCAGAAAAAAGCACGCGAAATCTGGTTCTTATGCCGTTTTTACGATGCACAAGAGGCGTTAGATATGGGACTCGTTAACACAGTCGTGCCGCTTGAAGATCTGGATAAAGAAACCGTCCGTTGGTGCCGTGAGGTACTTCAACATAGTCCAATGGCGCTTCGTTGCCTGAAAGCAGCTCTGAACGCGGACTGTGATGGTCAAGCTGGCTTACAAGAGCTAGCAGGTAACGCAACGATGATGTTCTACATGACTGATGAAGGTCAGGAAGGGCGTAACGCATTTAATGAAAAGCGTCGTCCAGACTTTAATAAATTCCCAAGAAACCCATAAACATTGGTACCAAGGCATGTCTTTTGCCTTGGCGTCATGTTGTTTTGGCCATATTTAGATACATTTTATCCTCAATTACTGCGAGTAAATTTGGAACTCTTGAATCGAAATGTGGCCTAAATGCGGTGTATTTAGCGTCGCTGACGGGCTCGTGGTTTGTGTCAGCGGCGTGTACTTCCTATGAAGTGGGACTCTATTATGAGACAAGCAAAACTCTACCGCTATCGTCTTCCTATGGACAGTGGCGTCATTCTTCGAGATCAAAAACTTACTCACCGAGATGGCTGGATTGTTGAACTTTCTGAGGATGGTCGGGTAAGTCTAGGTGAAATCGCACCATTACCAGGATTTAGCCAAGAAACCCTCGAGCAAGCGGGTATTGAAGCACAGGGTCAGTTAGAACTGTGGGTAAACGGTAACCGCATGGAATTCGACCAGTGTGCTCCTTCAGTAGCATTTGGTCTGTCTGCAGCCTTGATGGAGCTTTCTCGAACTCTACCTCAAGACGGTAATTATCGTGCTGCGCCTCTGTGCAGTGGCGACCCAGATGAATTGATACCGATACTCAACAATATGCAAGGCGGCAAGGTGGCTAAGTTTAAAGTTGGGCTCTATGAAACCATTAGAGATGGTATGTTAGTCAGTCTATTTCTTGAATCAATCCCTGATCTGACACTGCGCCTTGATGCGAACAAAGCTTGGACCTTAGAGAAAGCTAAACAGTTCGCTAAACATATCTCACCGTCATTAAGGCAGCGAATTGCTTTTGTGGAAGAGCCTTGTCAAACGCCGGGAGATAGCGTGTCATTCGCTCTTGATACCGGTATCGCAATCGCTTGGGATGAAACATTGCAGGCAGCGATTAAAGAACCTAATTTTTCCGTGAAAGAGCTAACGGGTGTGAAAGCGTTGATCAT
>ASHK01000175.1 GCA_000695745.1 Vibrio madracius
CTGAGTAAGGCGGCTTGCTGCGCAACCATCAGAGTATGTATGCCTGTGTCTATCTCGGGATGCCACTTTTCAGGTTGCGGAACGCCAAACAACGCGTCTAATTCAGGCAAAACAACCGCAAGAGCACCGCAGGAGCGAAGTACATCTAAAAACACCTCTGGATGACGAGTGGTCAGTGATTTGTGCCACTCTTGCCACACCCGTTCGGCGGTTAAGTGTTGCAATTCTCCATCGTTAACGATCGATTTCATTAAATCCATGGTTTCTGGAGCTACCGTAAATCCTAGATGTCTGAGCTTAGCGGCGAAACGAGCGACACGTAATACTCTGAGCGGATCCTCGACGAATGCCGGTGAAACATGACGTAATAGTTTATCTTTTAAGTCTTGTTGTCCGTTGTAGGGGTCGATAATACGCCCTGAATCATCTTGTGCCATGGCGTTGATGGTAAGATCGCGGCGCATTAAGTCTTGTTCTAGAGTGACATCCGGCGATGAAAAGCATTCAAAACCAGTATAGCCTTTGCCAGCTTTGCGTTCAGTGCGAGCAAGTGCATGCTCCTGTTTCGATTTAGGATGTAAGAAGACGGGAAATTCCTTGCCTACAGCTTGAAAGCCGTCAGCCAACATTTGCTCAGGCGTTGCTCCAACCACGACCCAATCTTTGTCGTAGACCTCAAGTTTTAGTAATTGGTCGCGCACTGCGCCCCCAACAAGATAGACTTGCAAATTGGCTCCCCTTTTTCGTACTTAGCGTTGGCATTCATCTGGCTCAATGGTACTTTGCTTTCACTGATATTGTAAGGTTGAATGGATGTATAAGGATTATTTTGGTTTTTACGAGGTGCCTTTTTCAATAGTACCAAGCTCTCGTTATTTATTCTTGAGTCAGCGACATCGAGAAGCAATGCAGCACCTTCAAGCCGGTCTTGGACAAGGTGGTGGGTTTGCCATGTTAACGGGGGAAGTTGGTACCGGAAAAACCACTGTTGCCAAAGCAATGCTTGCGTCTCTGGATGATAAAACCGCATCAGGACTGATTCTAAATCCTACCTTTTCGAGTCAAGATCTACTTGAAGCTATTTGTGATGAGTTTTCGCTTAATTATCCTGAAAAGGCTTCCTTAAAGCAGCTCAGCCAAGCCATATACCATTACCTTATCGATAATGACCAGCAAGGCATCAATACGTTGCTTGTTATTGATGAAGCGCAGCATCTATCAGCAGAAGTACTGGAACAGTTGCGATTACTGACCAACCTGGAAACTGATGATCATAAACTATTGAAAGTATTGTTGATTGGTCAGCCTGAATTGCAAGAAAAACTGCGTACAACTCAGTTACGTCAATTGGCTCAGCGAATCACTGGACGCTATCACTTATTGCCGCTTTCAGAAGGAGAAACGCGCCAATACATAGAGTTTCGCCTGTCGACGGCTGGCGGTAATATGTCATTGTTTTCCAAAGGTGCGGTTACGGTGATCAATAAGGCTAGTCAGGGCATTCCGCGCTTGATTAATCTGATTGGCGATAAGGCATTGCAGTATGCTTATCATTCTGGAGAGAACAGCGTCTCTAAGTCACTAGCGCAAAAAGCGTGTGAGGATATTCTTTCGTTTCAAGCTCCGGGTGTTGGACAATCGGCTCAGGCTAAGAACAATGGGCTAACAGAGTTACTGTCTACTTATGCAATACCAGCTCTACTAGGCATTGCCGTTGCTGGTGGTCTTTACTGGAAAGGTGCTGAAGGAGTAGCCTGGCTGTCATCATTGTCAAACCAGCAGCAATTCATTGAGCCAGTCAGTGCTTCAAACACTCCGTCTAAAGCTGCGACAACCCCTGCGGCTAGTGTTGTGGAACCTTATCCGCAAGAGTTACTGCAAGATCTGTTTAAACGAAAAGATAAAATATCGGCGATTCAAGAACTGTACGCAGTATGGGGCTATAAAGCGGGCGTGCTTGATGGCATGTGCGAAGCGTCACCGAGCAGTAGCTTTGAGTGTCAAAAGTATCTCGGAACCTTTGCTCAAATTGAGCAACAGAATTTGCCCGTTGTGATGCCATTGTATTTGAATGGACAGCAAAGTTACGTCGTGTTGTATCAAGTTTCAGGTGACCAAGTGCAAGTGCTAAATGGTCAGCAACGAATCTCAATGCCTAAATCATGGCTTGAGCAACTTTGGACGGGCGAGTACTACTCTATTTGGCAACGTGAATTACAAACAACGCTTCGATTACATCAGCAGGGAGCACAAGTTCGCTTATTGGATGAAAAATTGTCGAAAGTACTTGGCAGTACACCATCTGGCAGTGATATTTTCGACCAAGCGTTAAAGCGTAAAGTAGAAAT
>ASHK01000176.1 GCA_000695745.1 Vibrio madracius
AGGGTGATTACGATCTTGGTTGTGGCTAAGTTTTAGCGTGGTTACTGCAGAAGCGGTAAAAGAAGTCGATGCAGCGAGAGCACAAGTAACAAAGGTTGTTAGTGCTGTTTTGTTCCAACGCATATGGGAGTCTCCATTCAATTTATGTTCAGTTATAGGATTAATTATTACAATTCGGTTAACCAATCATGGCTAATTTCCGTTTCTTATTAACTACGCTATCAATCTGAACCATCACCAACCAATAATCAACGTAAAAAATCAAATTGGTTGACCAATGTCATACTTTCATCGCTAAAATTGGTTGGACCAATTTTATTGTGATTTTTGTCACAAGCGGTTTCAATTTACTGTGTTTAAATCAGGTCAACCTTACCCTTGCTCTTTTTCCAAATTATAAGACGAAGGAATTCGTCAACTAGGAGATGTTATGAATAAGCTCATTACGATAATGAATAAGGTCTTATCCTTATTCTGTATCTCGCTGAGTAGTGTTTTAGTTATTTGCGTGTCTTGGCAGGTATTCTCTCGCTATGTCTTAAACGCACCGAGTACATTTACTGATGAAGTTGCGCGTTTTCTCTTTATCTGGGTTGGTTTGATGGGCGCTGCTTATACTCTAGGTCAAAAACGCCACCTTGCTATTGATTTATTAGCAATGAAAATCGAACACGATGAATTGAAACATAATAAGTTGAAGTTATTGATTAATATGATCAGCATGTCTTTCGCCTCCATTATTATGGTCTATGGTGGAGGTCGATTAATGTTAAAAACTCTAGCAACAGGTCAAGTATCTCCCGCTCTAGGTATAGAAATGGGTTTAGTATACGCTGCAATTCCTCTTGCGGGCTTATTTATGGTGATTTATTTGGTCCAAGATATTCTTGAAAATATCGCCTTTATGACCTCAAAAAATACCAACTCTTCCACTCTTTCAAATCAATAATTAATAAGGAATATTACTGTGGAATGGCAAATAATTATTGTTTTATTTGGTAGCTTTTTCCTTTTCCTAGGATTAGGGGTTCCTATCTCATTCGCTATCGGTATTGCGTCACTACTGACAGTAATGATGACACTACACCTTTGATGCCGCTATTGCCGTTATCTCTCAGAAGATGGCGTCCGGTCTTGATAGTTTCGCACTGCTCGCAATACCGTTCTTTATCTTAGCTGGTAATATCATGAACCAAGGCGGTATTGCGCTTCGCCTTATTGAATTCGCAAAAGTACTAGGTGGCCGCCTCCCAGGGTCATTAGCTCACGTAAACGTACTTGCTAACATGATGTTTGGTGCTATTTCAGGTTCAGCCGTGGCCTCTGGCGCAGCTGTAGGTGGCACCATGGCACCGCTACAGAAGAAGGAAGGCTATGACCCAGCCTACTCTGCAGCTGTTAACATTACATCATGCCCAACAGGTTTATTAATTCCACCGAGCAATACATTCATCGTATATTCTCTGATCTCAGGTGGTACATCAATAGGCGCACTTTTCCTCGCAGGTTACATCCCTGGCATAATTATGGGACTTGGTCTTATGATCGTTGCCGCTATTATTGCTAAGAAACGAGGCTATCCTGTTGCCGCTAAGCCATCGACCTCTGTCGTCATTAAGAAAACACTTGATGCTTTACCAGCGCTGAGCTTAATCATCGTCATCATGGGCGGTATCATCGGCGGTATTTTCACCGCGACTGAAGCATCTGCCATTGCTGTTGTTTATACGCTATTACTGGCTGTAGTTTTCTATCGTGAAGTATCGATCAAACAGCTTCCGGGCATCATTCTTGAATCTGTCGTTACGACATCCATTGTTTTACTACTTATCGGTGCGTCAATGGGCATGTCGTGGGCAATGGCGAACGCTGATATCCCTTATATGATAAGTGATGCCTTATTAGCCGTATCGGAAAACCCATTGATAATTCTACTGATCATCAACTTGATTCTGCTTATTGTCGGTATCTTCATGGATATGACACCAGCGCTACTGATCTTTACACCTATTTTCCTTCCAATCGCGATGGACCTAGGTATGGATCCAGTTCACTTCGGTATCATGATGACCTTCAACCTATGTATCGGTATCTGTACTCCACCTGTCGGTAGTGCACTATTTATCGGTTGTTCTGTAGGCGATGTGAAGATCGACAAAGTTATCAAACCATTACTGCCTTTCTACGCTGTATTGGTACTAGCGCTAATGCTAGTGACTTTCGTACCTCAAGTAAGCCTGATCCTACCTCAACTATTCCTAGGCTACTAATCTCACCAAATATCATTCTGAGAGCCCGTTTGGGCTCTCTCTATTGAAAGGAATTCTAAAGTGAAGACCATTAGAAACTGGCAATTTAAGCAGCAAAATAATAACGAAATCATTCTGAGCTGCGACGACAAACACACTCTTCATTTATTCGTACTAGAGAACCATTTAATTCGTGTGTTATTCCAACGTCACAATACTCTTCGCCTTGACAGAACTTGGATGGTTGCTCCAGATGGTAATGACGTACCATGGGAAGGTCGCGACAGAATGTCACTAGAGGGGTTCACCTTACCTACTTTCGTACTCTATGAAAATCAAGATACTCTATGCATTGAGACAGATAAATTGCGTTTAACCGTCCACCAGCCTCTATGGATGGAGTGGGAACATAAAGTAAACGGTGAATGGAAACCATTAACTAAAGATCGCAAAACAGGCGCATACCAATTGGGTGTTAGTGAACCAGGTATTGCCCACTTTATGAATCGTAGTGACAACGAACGCTACTACGGACTTGGAGAGAAAACCGGCAACCTCAATCGTGAGGCCGTCGTTTTGAAATGCGCAACCTCGATGCAATGGGTTATGACGCCAGTAAGACCGACCCGCTGTACAAACATGTTCCTTTCTATATCACTAAAACGACCTCTGATGAAAGTGGCGCATCGTTTGGTGTCTTTTATGACAACTTAGCAAGTTGCTGGTTTGATTTAGGGAATGAGCTGGATAACTACCACATCAAATACCGTAGCTATCGTGCTGAAGACGGTGACCTAGACCTGTATTTTATGTACGGCGAAAGCATCAAAAATGTGACTCAACAGTTTGTTCGTTTAACTGGCGGCACTGCCTTTGGTCCAAAATGGAGCTTGGGTTATAGCGGCTCAACCATGCAATATACAGACGCACCTAACTCTCAGGAGCTACTAGAAGGTTTTGTAGACCAATGCGCAGAGCACGGTATTCCTTGCGACTCGTTCCAACTTTCTTCGGGTTATACGTCTATCGGAGACAAACGCTATGTCTTCAACTGGAACTACGAAAAAGTTCCTAATCCAAATGCAATGTCAGACCATTTCCATGCTCATGGGCTGAAGCTAGCCGCAAATATTAAGCCTTGTTTGCTACATGATCACCCTCGTTTCGATGAAGTCAAAGAGAAAGGCTTGTTCATAAAAGATTCCGAGTATGACGTACCAGAAAACTCGGTGTTCTGGGACGCGGACGGCTCACACCTTGATTTTACCAATCCAGAAACTATCAAGTGGTGGCAGGACAATGTTAAAGAGCAGTTATTGGAGAAAGGCATCGATTCTACTTGGAATGACAACAACGAATACGAGATATGGGACAAGAGTGCACGTTGCTTCGGTTTCGGCAAAGAGATTCCTGTTGGCTTGATTCGCCCGCTGCAGCCATTACTCATGATGCGTGCTTCTTACGAAGCGCAAACCGAGTTTGCTCCAGAACTTCGTCCATACCTGATTTCACGTTCAGGGTGTCCTGGGATGAACCGCTATGTCCAAACTTGGAGTGGTGACAACAGAACCAACTGGACCAGCTTAAAATACAATATCAAAATGGGTTTAGGTATGAGCTTGTCTGGCTTGTATAACCTTGGTCATGATGTTGGTGGTTTCTCGGGTGACAAGCCTGATCCTGAACTCTTCGCTCGTTGGGTACAAAACGGTGTTATGCACCCACGTTTCACCATCCACTCGTGGAATGACGATGGCAGCGTTAACGAACCTTGGATGCATCCAACTGTCACTCCGATTATTCGTGACGCAATGAAGATTCGTTACCAGCTTCTTCCCTACATCTATGATTCGTTGTATCAAGCTCATACTCATGATGAACCAATGCTTCGGCCTACGTTCTTAGACCATGAGCATGATGAAAATACGTTTATCGAAAATGACGACTACCTACTTGGCAAAGATTTACTCGTCGCTTCTGTAGTAGAAGAAGGACAACGTGAACGTGACATCTATCTTCCAAATAACGAGGCTGGTTGGTACGACTTCTACACAGGTCAATGGTATAGCGCTGGTAACACCATTTCCGTCGCCGCACCACTAGAGCGCATCCCATTGCTTGCTCGTGCAGGTGCAGTGATCCCGACAAGTGCGAGAATCGCTAATACCAACGCCCAAAAAGATGACAGTCGTGGCCTAAATATTTACCCACTTCAAGGGGTGGGACAGACTCAATGTAGCATTTTTGATGATGACGGCGAGTCTAACGGTTATCTAACAGGCAACCATATTACTCTGAATATCGAAATGGTTTGCGACAACAACACCATTACTTTGAATATTACTCGTACCGGTGACTTCCTACCGGCATATAACACATTAACGCTGAACCTTCCAAACAGCGAAAAACGTCAACTCATCGTTAACGGAAACACATATCAAAACGGTGATGCGTTTTCACTTTCAGCGGCTAAATAAGGAACCGATTCAATGACAAATATCAGTAACCACACACTGAACGCATCTGTAAGCCAACCTAACTACCTGCGTTCTGAGCTGAAATCACGAATCGTTCACCTAGGCTTCGGTGCATTCCACCGCGCACACCAAGGACTCTTTACTGATGAAGTTGCGCGAAAATCACAAAGCGATTGGGGTATTTGTGAAATCAACCTTTTCGGTGGAGAAGAGTTAATTACTTCGCTACGTGCGCAAGACCATTTATATAGTGTCGCTGAAAAAGGCGCTCAATCGACAGACGTCAAGGTCATTGGTTCAGTAACAGAATCTCTACACCCAAGTTTAGACGGCATCGATGCTGTTATTGAGAAAATGGCCGAACCACAGGTCGCCATTGTTTCAATGACTATCACTGAAAAAGGCTACTGCGCAGACCCTGCTACAGKTCGACTAGATAAGAACAATCCTTTAGTCATTGCCGACTTAGAAAACCCATCTTCTCCAAAATCAGCACTAGGCTACGTAGTTCAAGCTTTGAAAGTTCGTCGCGAACGTGGTCTATCACCATTTACCGTCATGTCTTGCGACAATGTTCAAGAAAACGGTCACGTGGCGAAAGCGGCTATTTTAGAGTTCGCCAAGTTACTAGATGCTGATCTAGGCACCTGGATTGAAGAAAACGTAACTTTCCCTTGCACTATGGTAGACCGTATCGTTCCTGCAGCAACGGAAGAAACGCTACGTGAAATCACTGAACTACTCGGCGTTGAAGACCATGTGGTATTGCTTGTGAACCTTTCCGTCAATGGGTAATTGAAGACAACTTCGTAGCTGGTCGTCCAGATTGGAACATTGCTGGTGCAGAGTTTGTCGCAGACGTTGTGCCTTATGAAGAGATGAAGCTAAGAATGCTCAACGGTAGTCACTCCTTCTTAGCTTACTTAGGTTACCTCGGTGGTTACGCTCATATCTCAGACACGATGACAGATGCCGGTTATCGCAAAGCCGCTTTCGATATGATGATGTTAGCGCAAGCCCCATCGCTTAAGATGCCCGAAGGGACAGATTTAGAAGCTTACGCCAAACTGCTCATTGATCGTTTCACTAACCCTAGCTTAAAACATAAGACTTGGCAGATCGCGATGGACGGTAGCCAAAAGATCCCTCAACGTATGGGAGGAAGCCTAAAATACCATCTAGACCAAGGCTCTGAATTTAAGTGGCTTGCCACTGGCATCGCTGGCTGGATGCGCTATGTGTCGGGTGTTGATGAACAAGGTAACGAAATCGACGTCCGCGACCCAATGGCGACGATGCTTCGTAGTGTCTGCGAACAGCACGGTCTGAATGTCACTGTCGTCCCAGCATTACTTGGCATCGAAGCAATTTTCCCAGCTGATATTGGCCGTAACCTTCAGGTTATAGACGCCGTTTCGAGCGCTTATCAATCACTAATCGACAATGGTGCAAAAGCGACCGTCGCGGCACTTTAAGGGTGAGTTAAGGAATTAATGATGAAAGACTTTCTATGTGAAGATTTTTTACTTGAGTAATGAAACTGCTCGCCGCCTTTATCATGAGCATGCGGCGGACCAGCCAATTTACGATTATCACTGCCACTTAAATCCAGCGGAAGTCGCACGCAATCGTAAGTTCGATAACCTCGGTCAAATTTGGCTTGAAGGCGACCACTACAAATGGCGCGGTATGCGCTCAGCTGGTATTCAAGAGCAATTGATCACAGGTTCTGCCTCTGATTACGACAAATTTCAAGCGTGGGCAAAGACAGTGCCTATGACGTTAGGTAACCCGCTCTATCACTGGACGCATTTAGAGTTGCGTCGACCATTTGGTATTACAGGGAAGCGACTTAGTCCCGAGACGGCTGACACCATTTGGAACCATTGTAACGAGCTGCTACAAACGCCTGAGTTTTCAGCACGCGGTATTATGAAGCAAATGAATGTTGTCATGGCCGGGACAACTGATGACCCAGTCGATACGCTTGAACATCATAAAGCGATTGCTGATGATGAAAGTTTCGATATTGAAGTACTGCCTAGTTGGCGTCCTGATAAAGCTTCAAAATTGAGTTGGATGGGTTTGCAGACTATATGACGTTACTAGGCCGCGCAGCAGATGTTGAGATTAACAGTTTCGCAACCCTGCTTGACGCACTTGATCGACGTCTTTCTCACTTCGATGCTCACGGCTGTCGTGCAGCCGATCATGGCATTGAAATCGTTCGTTACGCACAAGTTCCATCAGAGCAAGCATTAGACCACCTGATAAAACGCCGCTTAAGCGGAGAAAAACTCACAGAAGAAGAGTGCGCACAGTTTTCTACTGCGGTACAAGTCTGGTTAGGTAAACGCTATGCCAAGCTAGGTTGGGTAATGCAACTGCACATTGGCGCACAGCGAAACAACAATACGCGTATGTTCCAAATGCTTGGTGCAGATGCCGGCTTCGACTCCATCAGTGACCGTACCTTCGCATTCGAATTAGCTCACCTTCTTGATGAAATGGATCAAAGTAATGAACTACCTAAAACCATTCTTTACTGCCTAAATCCTCGTGATAACGAAATGATGGCGACGATGATTGGAAACTTCCAAGGTGGCGGCATTGCGGGCAAAGTTCAATTTGGCTCTGGTTGGTGGTTTAACGACCAAAAAGATGGAATGCAGCGACAAATGGAACAGTTGTCTCAACTGGGTTTACTAAGCCAGTTTGTTGGTATGTTGACAGACTCTCGCAGCTTCCTTTCTTACACTCGCCACGAGTATTTCCGTCGTATTTTGTGTGACATGATTGGTCGCTGGGCGGAAAATGGCGAAGTACCAAACGACCTATCACTGTTAGGTCCTATGGTTGAAGATATCTGTTTTAACAACGCCAAGCGTTATTTTTCCATCAAGTAATTGGGAGACTTACGATGAAACATATCGCCATCATTGGTGAATGTATGATTGAACTAAATGGGAAACCATTTGGTGAGATGCATCAGACGTTTGGTGGAGATACGCTTAATGCCGCGGTTTATTTGAACCGTGGCTGTCAGCTTAACTCTGAGGACACCTTAATAAGAACCTCCTTTGTCAGCGCTTTGGGAACCGACGCGATCAGCGAAGGAATGATTGCGCGTTGGCAAGATGAAAATATCGATACGCAGTTCGTGTTGCGTGACGGGGATCGAACGCCCGGTCTCTATCTTATTCAGCTAGACGAACAAGGGGAACGGACGTTTCTCTATTGGCGTAACCAGTCAGCCGCAAAATACCTGTTACAACACCCTAATTTTGACACCATTGCTCACGCTCTAAAGTCGACAAATATGGTCTTTCTCAGCGGCATCAGCTTAGCGATTTTACCCACTGAGGATCGAGTCAAACTTTTCGGCTTACTTAACGAGCTAAAACGAAATGATGTCGAAATAAGCTTTGATAGCAACTATCGTCCAGCTTTGTGGCCTTCAGATGAACTTATTACCGTCAAAGAAAACTACCGCCAGATGTATCAACTTACTGATATAGCATTAGTCACCTTTGATGATGAAAAGCTAATTTGGGGAGACCTCAATCCTCAAGTAACCATAGAACGACTTCATAGTGAGGGCATCAAAAATGTTGTGCTAAAACTGGGCTCAGAGGGTTGCTTAGTTTCAGAAAACTTTGGCAAGCAATCCCTAACCGTTCCCACGCAGCCCGTGAAAAATGTTGTAGATACAACGTCGGCGGGCGACTCATTTAACGGCGGCTTCCTCTCCTGTTATCTCGCTGGCGGCTCAATGGAGCACTCTTGTCAGAGAGGCAATCGTCTCGCGGGAATCGTAATTCAACATAAAGGGGCAATAATCCCCAAGACTGCGACTGATGTCGTGACCCAAAAAAAATTAAGGAATTTACATGTCGACTATCAACGAACAACTACAGGCGCTTAAAGTCATCCCTGTTATCGCTATCGACAAAGCGGAAGATATCATCCCTTTAGGCAAAGTGCTGGCTGAAAACGGCCTGCCTGCTGCAGAGATCACTTTCCGTTCTGAGGCTGCAGTCGAAGCGATTCGTTTGCTAAGAGAAGCGCAGCCAGACATGTTGATTGGAGCTGGTACCGTGTTAAATCGTGAGCAAGTCATTGCAGCAAAAGAAGCAGGAGCGACATTTATTGTGTCCCCTGGATTCAATCCAAACACGGTTAAAGCATGCCAAGAACTTGAAATTGACATCGTCCCAGGTGTGAACAACCCAAGTACCGTTGAAGCAGCACTGGAAATGGGACTTACCACGTTGAAGTTCTTCCCTGCAGAAGCATCGGGTGGCGTAAACATGGTGAAATCACTTTTGGCACCGTATGGCGATATCTGCTTAATGCCAACAGGCGGAATCAACCCTACGAATATTAAAGACTACTTGGCGATCCCTCGCGTACTGGCATGCGGTGGAACATGGATGGTGGATAAAAAGCTTATCGAAGCTGGTGAGTGGGAAGAACTTGCTCGACTTACACGTGAAGCGGTTGCATTAGTGAATAATTAATCTGTATTGTTGAGGCTCCAGAAGGAGCCTCCCAAGCAATGACGAAAAGGATTTTTATGAAGATTTTGTTCCTGCACACTTTAGCGAGCAACATCACCCTTTTTAAACCTCTAGCCGCAACATCGCTCCCTAAACATGACATATCCCACGATGTCCAAGAATCATTTCTAAGCAACATACGCAAAACAGGGCCAACTCCCTCTATCGTCAAGCAGATTCAGGGTTATTTAAAGCATCAGCTTACTCAAGGCTATGACTTTATTGTCTGCACTTGTTCAACCTGGGGCCAATTGTGGATGCTTACCCTGATAACCGTGTTTTTCGAGTCGACCGACCGATGGCAGAACAAACCATTGGCTACAGTCGGATACTTGTTGCTGTTACGCTTGAAAGTACGATAGAACCCACTCGATCTTTACTAGAAAGCTCCAACAATCATTCTCAATTCGAGTTTTTATTTATTCCAGCGGCGTGGGAACATTATGTCGCGGGATCAATGCGGGCTTTCAATTCAAGCATTGCAAACACTATCACTGAGCATCGTGCACACTCTACAAACCGTTATGATGCTATCCTGTTAGCGCAAGCGTCGATGGCATATGCATTAGCGGAGTGTCAGTTTGACATTACCGTTTTATCCAGCCCACAAAGTTGCCTGAACTATCTGGAGAAGCAATTAGAATGACGTTAATGCTATTCGCCCAACTTGTCGGTGGTATTGCTTTTGTCTTTGGAATCATGGCATTTTTACAAAAAGACGACCTTCGGTTTCGTTATTGTATGGTCGCGTTTTGCTTCATCATGATGATACATTTCGCCATGATGGGGGCCATAGTTGGTGCAATAGGTGTCGCTATCAATGGTATTCGTGCTTTCGTTTCCATTAAAACTCGCTCTAAGCGCGCCATGTGGTTCTTCATTGTTATTCTACTTGGCATGACACTCCCCAATGTCTCCTCTCCTGTAGAGCTCTTACCAATTATTGGTTCCGCAGTGGGTACATGGGCATTATTCTCCGCATCTGGTATCAAAATGCGGAGTTTAATTTTATTCAACTCCGCATGTTGGTTTACCCATAATATGTGGATTGGCTCTATCGGCGGTTCACTAGTCGAAGGCACATTTCTGATAGCTAACACCGCCACGATATATCGCTTGTGCATGAAAAAACACGAACCAGCATAAAGCTGGTTCAATCCTATCACTCGAGCTATTAAAGTTTAGTCATCGATTTAGGACATGTATCAAGGTGAGTCGTCACCACAAGTCCAGTTTCCGTCAAACAGATATTACCTGGTGCGCCTCCCTCTTCAGCCACCGAAACGAACGAGCACATTGCTCCGACTATCAAAATAAGGACTGCTTTCATATTTTTCTCCACGTGATAACCATGTTAAAAGACGATTTTCCTTTGCTTCGTCATTATTAGTTTAGTTGAGAAAACATTCGAGAGACTTAATTTTATCTTTATTTTTCATAAAGATAGATTCAATCAATACAATAAGCGAACTCATTTATCAGCTAAATAACAACCCCCCACCTCAAATTCTGGCCATTGACGCATTCATGCTTCATGTAAATGTATTTACACTTACGTTAAGGGTTCATAAAATTCATGAATAAAAATTAACCTCAAAATCACATACGCTTATTAATAACTTTTTTACAATCTAGCTCTTAATGACCATTTAGGCTGCTCGCTATGAAAATGAACAAAGCAATCGTTGCAATATTTGTTAGCGTATTTTTGCTAACTGGTGCTAGTATCATCAATCTTGATACCTCCCCAACACAGCAACAGTTTCAGGCCTCAGCAAACGTGGTTAAAGACACCTACGAATCACAGTTATTTACTCTTTCTGCCTATAAACAAGGTCATTTCGGACTACGTATGTATAGACAGACTCAGGACCCTAGATACGAT
>ASHK01000177.1 GCA_000695745.1 Vibrio madracius
CCATGTCCGCCAGGAATTCTTCACGATCTTCGTCATCAAGCTCAGAAAGTTCTGATTCGATGGCCGCACAAACGGCAACAACCACATTATTCTCTTTCTCTGCATACTCACGTACAGCATCTAAATAAGGGTTATCTTCGAAACCATCTTCGTTGACATTCGCGATATACATAGTTGGTTTTAGCGTTAGGAAGTTTAGGTAGCCAACCGCTGCCAATTCTTCTTTTGCTAGGTCAACAGTGCGTGCCATACCACCTTCAGTCAGTACTGGCAGCAGTTTTTCAAGTACCGCTAGCTCAAATTTAGCGTCTTTGTCGCCACCTTTGGCTTTTTTAGCGTTACGCTGAATAGCACGTTCGCAAGAGTCTAGATCAGCTAGAGCCAATTCAAGGTTAATTACCTCGATGTCTTCGATAGGCGATACTTTACCTGCTACGTGAACAATGTTTTCGTTCTCAAAACAACGAACTACGTGACCGATCGCGTCAGTTTCACGGATGTTAGCTAGGAATTTGTTACCAAGGCCTTCACCTCTTGACGCACCAGCAACTAGACCAGCAATGTCCACGAATTCCATCGTTGTCGGTAAAATTTTCTGCGGATTAACAATTTTCGCTAGTGCATCTAGACGTAGATCTGGCACAGGTACTACGCCTGTGTTCGGCTCGATAGTACAAAACGGGAAGTTAGCCGCTTCGATGCCTGCTTTAGTCAGTGCGTTAAACAGAGTTGATTTACCAACGTTAGGTAGACCAACGATGCCACATTTAAAACCCATGATTGTAACCTTATTCAGCTTTGAAGGTGTGTAAGCGATTTTGTGCTTTTGTCAGGCCATCTTTTAATAAGATGTCTAAACTACGGACCGATTCATCAACAACAGCATCAAGACATTCTTGTTCTTTTGCTGGTGCTTTTCCGAGTACATAACCTGCCACTTTATCTTTATGTCCTGGATGGCCAATACCAATCCGAAGACGATAGAATTCTTTATTGTTGCCCAGCTTGCTAATAGTATCTTTGAGACCATTATGACCACCATGACCGCCGCCTTTTTTAAACTTGGCAACACCTGGAGGTAAGTCTAGCTCATCATGAGCGACCATGATTTCTTCAGGCTTTATCTGATAGAACTTAGCTAAAGCAGCAATGGCTTTTCCAGATAAGTTCATGAATGTGGTTGGTATTAACAGTCTTAAATCACTGCCGTTTACTAAGATTCTTCCGGTTAGACCGAAGAACTTAGGTTCATTTTTCAGAGTGATATTATGGATACGAGCGAGCTCCTCAACCACCCATGCACCTGCATTGTGACGAGTTCTCACATATTCAGGGCCAGGATTAGCAAGGCCTACAAGCAATTTTATCTGCTGAGTCAACGTTAAGATCTCTCTTGAATCTCAAAAGCGCGGTATGATAGCACACTAAATCTGTACAAAAAACGCGAAGACAAAAAAACCACTTCGCAAGGAAGTGGTTTTTCAAATTAGAAGCGAATGTTACTTGCTAGCAAACATTGCTGAGATTGACTCTTCGTTGCTAATGCGACGAATCGCTTCTGCAAGCATGCTAGATAGAGTAAGTTGCGTTACTTTACCTGTTGCCGCCATTTCTTTAGAAAGCGTAAATTGAGTCAGTCACGATAACTTGGTCTAGAACCGAGTTTTTGATGTTCTTCGCTGCGTTACCAGAGAATACTGCGTGAGTCGCGTAAGCGAATACACGCTTAGCACCACGCTCTTTAAGCGCTTCTGCTGCTTTACATAGCGTACCGCCAGTGTCGATCATGTCATCAACGATAACACAGTCACGACCTTCAACGTCGCCGATTAGGTTCATTACTTCAGAAACGTTAGCGCGTGGACGACGCTTATCTACGATAGCAATGTCAATATCACCAAGCGCTTTTGCTGTCGCACGAGCACGTACAACACCACCAAGGTCTGGAGAAACAACGACAGGATCTTCTAGACCACGGTCAGCCATATCTTCAAGAAGCACTGGAGTACCGAAGATGTTATCTACAGGTACATCGAAGAAGCCTTGAATCTGCTCTGCGTGTAGGTCGATAGTAAGAACGCGGTCAACACCAACGTTAGACAGAAAGTCTGCAACAACTTTTGCAGTAATTGGCACACGTGCAGAACGTACACGACGGTCTTGACGAGCATAACCAAAGTAAGGAATAACAGCAGTAATACGGCCTGCTGAAGCGCGGCGCATTGCATCAATCATTACCACTAACTCCATTAGATTGTCGTTAGTTGGTGCACATGTTGACTGAATGATGAATACATCGCTACCACGAACGTTTTCATTGATTTGAACAGCGACTTCGCCATCAGAGAAACGGTCAACAGTAGCATCTCCTAGAGAGATGTATAGACGATCAGCAATACGTTGGGCTAGTTCAGGTGTAGCGTTACCAGCAAATAGCTTCATATCAGGCACGGTGGAAACCTCAGGGTTGCGTCCAATTTAAACAGATTGTAATAGGGCTAATTCGTACTTAGCCAAAGTCTCAAGTAAAGGAGAGCGGTTGCATCCCTTTGCTACAAAAGCCGAGACATTGTCAGGAAGCATTTCAAGGACTTTGTGCGCTTCTTTCTCGTTGGT
>ASHK01000178.1 GCA_000695745.1 Vibrio madracius
TTTAGCTCCAATGTCGATCTGCTCGCATTGCAAGAGCAAGCTTTGGCTGTTGGGTTACCGGATCCGATGGAGCCCATCGTGCTCAATGGAGAAGAGCGAAACCGCTTTGTATTCATCGCCTCAAGACCAACATTAATTAGCAGCGACCAGAACGTACCAAACGAATCTATTGCGCTATTTTCTGATTTGCTAAAAGAGCATGAAAAAGACCGTGAGCTTGATGTCCAAGTCATTCCAACCACTGTGCTATGGGGACGCAAGCCGGGCAAAGAGGAAACTCCTAAGCCTTACCTACAGCCGATGAACGGTCTACAAAAAGCGGTCGCTGTTATCGCTTCAGGTCGTGACTGTATGGTCCGTTTCAGCCCTGTGGTCTCGCTACGTTATATGGCCGATTCGCACGGCACTGACGAATCCATCGCTCATAAACTCGCGCGAGTTGCTCGAATCCATTTTTCGAGACAAAAATTCGCGGCCTCTGGCCCTAATCTGCCGAATCGCCAAGTGCTTTTCCACCGCTTACTTAAATCTCAGGTTATTGAGCAAGCGATCACGGACTATGCGCAAGAGAACGATATTAGTGAAGAAAAAGCACGCAAAGAAGCTCATCAGATCATGGATGAGATTGCCGCTGATTTCTCCTATAAGCTAATTAAGAGCGGTGACCAAATCCTAAACTGGTTATGGAACAAGCTGTATCAGGGTATCAACGTCAATAACGCCTCTACCGTGCGCCGCTTGGCACAAGATGGCCATGAGATCGTGTATGTGCCTTGTCACCGTAGCCATATGGACTATCTATTGCTGTCCTATGTTCTTTACCGCGAGGGAATGGTGCCACCACACATTGCTGCTGGTATTAATCTCAATTTCTTCCCTGCTGGTCCTATTTTCCGCCGTGGTGGTGCTTTCTTTATTCGTCGCAGTTTTAAGGGTAACAAGCTGTACTCGACGATTTTCCGTGAATATTTAGCTGAGCTATTTGCCAAAGGCTATTCGGTTGAGTATTTCAGTGAAGGTGGCCGTTCACGCACTGGTCGTTTGCTGCAAGCGAAAACGGGCATGCTGGCGATGACCATTCAAGCGATGCTGCGTGGCCTTAACCGCCCTGTTACGCTTGTTCCGGTATACATCGGCTATGAGCATGTGATGGAAGTGGGTACTTATGCTAAAGAGCTTCGTGGTAAGCGCAAAGAAAAAGAGAATGCTGGTCAAGTCCTTAAGACGCTTCGTAAGTTACGTAACTTTGGACAAGGCTATGTCAACTTTGGCGAGCCGATTCCGCTCAATCAGTATCTCAATGAAGCCGCCCCAAATTGGACGCAAGATATTGACCCTATGGGCACCAGTAAACCACAGTGGTTAGTGCCTGCGGTTAACGACCTAGCGACCAAAATGATGACCAACATTAATGATGCCGCGGCTACTAATGCGCTCACACTGTGTGCGACCGCTTTACTGGCGTCACGCCAAAGAGCATTATCGCGCGACAGCTTGGTGTCTCAGATTGATTGTTATCTGTCATTGCTTAAACATGTGCCGTATTCACAGACCAGCACAATGCCGAATGCTTCAGCAGAAGAATTGGTAGCGCATGCCGAGTCATTGGATAAGTTTGTTATTGAGTCTGACTCCCTCGGTGACATCATTTCCCTAGATCGTCATCAGTCGATTCTGATGACTTACTACCGCAACAACATCATTCATTTGTTTGCGTTACCATCATTAATCGCCCAGATGTTGATTCGCCAACATAAGCTGTCTCTTGAAGCCATCAAGTACAATGTTGCTAAGCTCTATCCATTCCTCAAAAAAGAGCTCTTCTTGAACTTGGATGAGACGCAACTAGAGCAAGCAGTGGACAGTATTGTTGCAGAGCTTGAACGTCAACAGCTCGTCGTTGTGGATCAAGGTTTTGTTTCGATGAATCAATCCAATACGCAAACGTTGATGTTACTCGGTCGGACGATATCCGAAACGCTTCAGCGCTATGCCATCTCGTTG
>ASHK01000179.1 GCA_000695745.1 Vibrio madracius
GGGTTAGGAGTCTGGGTTTATGCTTGCAGAATGGCAAAATCACAAAAAAAAGTTAAGACATTACATCGCAAAACAAGTGGATGATGAACATCTTGTTGATGACATTTTGCAGGATGTTTACATCAAAGCGAGTGATAATTTACATCAGCTCAAGTCCCAAGTAAGTTTGAGCAGTTGGCTATTTCGCATTGCCCATAACACGATTATGGATCACTACCGTCAACGTCGTGATTTCGACCCGTTACCGCAAGATCTTGTTCATGAAGAGCCGGATACGGCAGAGCAGGCTCATCAAGAGGTAGCGCAATGTTTAAGACCGCTCATAGATGAATTACCAGATCAGTATCGCACACCTTTAATTCTGGCAGAGCTTGAGGGAATATCCCAAAAAGAGATAGCGGAGCGAATGGGAATATCGTTATCTGGTGCAAAAAGCCGAATTCAACGAAGCCGAATCAAGCTCAGAGAGCATATCATGCGATGTTGCGATATCGAAATCGGTCACGGCGGTGTGACCGATTATGCGCCAAAGGAAGCGTGGCTAAATCGGCAGTGAATCTCCCCTTAGCCAGTAAGGGGAGTGGGATTTAGAGAGAGTTAATTGCGGTGTGCAACCTAGCAAATGACGCTTGGATCTGCTCTCTGTCTGCTGCGATGTTCATGCGATAGTAATTAGGGTTGGTTTCGCCAAACCATGCACCCGGAGTCAGCCCCATTTTTGCCTCGTTAACCAGCAAAGATTTCAGCGTATCCGGCGCGAGTTGTAACTTGGAAAAATCGAACCAGATTTGGTTGGTACCCTCAGGTTTATACATGGTGATGTCTGGTAAAGATGAAGCAACAAACTCGGCGATCCAATGAACAGTGGTTTGAGTGTATTGCAAGTAGCCTTCAAACCATTCTCTACCTTTCTCGTAAGCAGCGATGGTGGCATAAGTGGTTAGCGCATTCCCATGGTCGATAGCCAATGAATTCACGGTGGATTTGATTTGTTGATACAAAGCGTCGTCATCGGTGTATATATATCCGTTCGCGATGCTGTTAAGTCCAAAGTTTTTCGCGGGTGAGCCGATAATAGAAACCGCTTTCTCGTATCCCAAAGAGACAATTGACGTGAATGTATGATCGTCGAAAACGATATCGGCATGGATTTCGTCACTAACGACTATCACATCGTAACGGCGGGCAATATCGACCATTGTTTGAAGTTCTGAGCGAGTCCAAACACGACCAACAGGGTTATGAGGGTTACACAAAAGAACCATTTTGGCATTGCCCTGTTTGAGTTGCTGCTCAAAATCGTCAAAGTCGATGGTGTAATGTCCATCTTCGATTTTTAGAGAATTACCTGCCACCACTCTGCCTGCCGATTCAATCAATCTGCGAAACTGATGATAAACCGGTGTTTGAATCAATACGCCGTCGCCTTGCTGGGTAAATTCGCGAATCAACAGGCAATAGCACTCAAGACACCCGGTACTTGCACGAAGTGATTTGGGTCTAATGACAGGTTATGTGCGGTTTCATTCCAGCGCGCAATAGCTGCAAAAACTCGAGAAGAGTCGAACTCGTAAGCGTAAACTTCGCGATCAACAAGACGTTGTAATTCCTGTGTAATTGGATTTGCAATGGGAAAGTCCATATCAGCGACCCAATAGGGTACGACATCGTTTGTTCCGTAAAACTGGTTCAACATGGCAGAATCATGTTTGATAAAGTTGTTTTGCGTAGCGGACGTTGATGAGGTTACTTTAAACATAGGTTTCTCTAATCATAAATAAGTGGTCATTAAATTAGACGGTGCTAATTCAAAAAAGACGCAGAGAATTTTACTTTTTTGAGCAGAACAGTAGTTTTCTCATGCCGCTTCAGTTATAAATTCACTATCACTTTCCTCGGAGTACACGCCTACATGAACAACTAACTCAATTTCGATCGTTTTATACAAGTAACTTTTGAAATCGCAGAGTTAGTGGGCGTTGGCTCGTTCTATCGACATATCTCTATCATCAGCATATAGCTGACTTCAAATAGTACTATCTGCCAAGCGTCACATGCTCTGTAAAGGAGGATGTATGACTGCATTTCATGCAATTTCAATCTCAAAGCAGTTTCCTGATGGAGACCGACTATTTTCATCGCTTAACTTCGCAATCGAAGAAGGCATCACAG
>ASHK01000180.1 GCA_000695745.1 Vibrio madracius
CTGGCAATCAACTTTTTACTTTCCAAGCGATCTAAACGATGAGTCATAGCGCCCGAGGTCAACATTAGCGACTGCGTCAATTCACTGGGAGTCAGACGGTAAGGTGCCGATGAACGCAACAGTGAAGCCAACACATCAAATTCACCCGTTTTTAAACTGTATTTGCGACATAACGTCGCCAGCTCTTGTTCTACGCATTTACTGACACGCATTAATCGTCCAATTAGAACCATTGGCTCTGTATCTAGCTCGGGTCGCTCGTGTTTCCACAGTTCTGCTATACGATCCATTAGGTCCATATCTATCCCCTTACAACCAACAATAAGGGCACCACGAAATGACTACGGGGTGCCCTTGCTTTTATCTATTTTTTGCTTCGTTTGACGAGCTCATTGGGATACGACTTAAATCGCCCAACCGCCCGCGTAGAACACCACTAATACTGCTGTAATCAATACAGTACCGACATTCAATCGCTTCCACTCGCCGGATACCACGCGGCCACAAACTAGTGTGACGAAACCTAGCATGATACCTGTCACGATGTTGCCCGTTAGTACGATAAATACCGCACAAACAAGACCGGATAACGCATCAACTGAATCATCAAGATTAAGTTTGCTGACGTTACTCAACATCAATAGACCTACATACATCAATGCGGGTGCTGTTGCGTATGAAGGGACCAAGTAGCTTAGTGGCGCAAGGAACAATAGCAATAGGAACAAGCCACCAACTACAACCGCTGTAAGACCCGTTTTACCACCCGCAGCTGTACCTGCTGCAGACTCGATATACACGGCTGCTGGCGCACCACCGACAAATCCTGAGAAAATACTACTCACTGAGTCCGAGGTTAGTGCTTTACCACCGTTAATGATGTTGCCATCTTTATCAAGCAAATTCGCCTGCCCTGCGACCGCGCGAATCGTACCTGTCGCATCAAAGATGGCGGTCATTACCAAGGCTAATACACTTGGTAGAACAAGTGGGCTTAGAGCACCCATTAGGTCCATTGAGCCAAGCAATGAGCCTTCGCCAGAACCGAAAGATGGCATAGCGAAGACACCTTGGAACTTAACGCTTGGATCAAATATCAAACCAAGTACTGAAATTGCGATGATGACCAGCAAGATACCACCCGGTACACGTCGTTTCTCTAAACCGAAAATCGCGGCTAAACCCAGTACTGACATAATAACGGGGAATGAGGTAAATTCACCCAAGCTCACAGGCAGACCTTCCACTGGGTTTTTCACCACAAGTCCAACACCATTCGCCGCAATCAGTAGTAAGAACAAACCGATACCGATACCTGTACCGTGTGCGATACCGTAAGGTAGGTTTGTTAGGATCCACTGCCTTACCCCTGTAACAGTAATCGCAGTAAAGACCACACCCATTAAAAAGACCGCTCCCAGCGCAACAGGTATAGATATTCCTTGCCCGAGCACCAAGCTGAAAGCGGTAAAGGCGGTTAGGGATATCGCACAACCAATAGCCATTGGCAAGTTAGCCCAAAAGCCCATGAGCAATGAACCAAATGCGGCGACCAAACAGGTGGCGATAAAGACGGAGCC
>ASHK01000181.1 GCA_000695745.1 Vibrio madracius
ATGCCTCTGATGAAAAAACGTATAAAACCACACCGTATCTTTTTCATAACTTACGAGTCACCGGGCAAACTTTCTCGCGCAAAATACACAACCTAGATGCGGTGATCGGTGTCGATATTGCACTAGCGTCACTGCATAAACATTTTGAAGATAGCCTATCAGATAACGTCGCTTTAGAAGGCGCTGACGCTTATATCACCAGCAGTGATGGTAGGATCATTGCTACCAACACCTTTTCATACGCAACAAGTGATTTGCCCTCAGTCGATAGAATGCCGCTTAGCGAAGAGGAAATGGATCTAGTCATTAACTCACCCGCACTAAAGGTCTCGAATCAATTGGATTGGGAACCACTGGACTTTACCGTGGTCGGCAATCCTGACGGTCTGGCCATGGACATGTTTAGCCTTATCTCAGACGCCACTGGATTGCAATTCAAATACGTAAACGGCCGCAGTTGGCAAGAGTTAGTGGGAGATTTTCGACTAGGGGATATCGATATTCTTCAATCTATTGTAACTGGCAGTAATATTACAAATAGTACTCTAGAGAGCGACTCGCTATTCTCTCTCGATTATGTCATTGCTACACATCAAGATGCGCCTGAAATCACCTCTTGGGATGAATTAAATGGTTCAGCCATTGGCTTTTTAGATGGGTGGTCCATTGTTGATAAACTCAGAAAAGACTATCCCATGGTTGAACTGCTTGGCTACGACAGTTATGAGCAGGCTTTCGAGGATGTCGAAAACAAAAAAATTCTAGGTGTTATTGATGTCGCGCCCGTAATAAAGAGTAAAGTAACTCGACTTGTCGATAACAACATAACCATCCAACCACTGGGACAACATCCTGCGCTACCGAGCAGTTTTGTTTTTGTTGCTGACGATAAGCTTGAGCCTTACTTACATTTGATCAATAAAGCGATCACTTACCTCGATCAAAACCAAATTCGAACAACTCTGGAACAGAAGTGGCTTGAGAGCGAGCAACACAGCACCAGTCATATTCCATCAAACGAACTGTTAGCTATGTTGGAAAATCCGAGTTATCACGGAAAGATTTCGTCGGTAAAGATCAACGGACAACAGTATTTTGTCTATATCACTGAAGTGAGTGACGCTCCTGAAGAATATTTTGTGTTGGCAATACCTGAACAAAAACTTCTAAGCAGTGCCTATAGCAATATCATCAATAGCGCCTTATGGACACTGGCAGTACTGATCATCATGATCCCATTGATTTGGCGCCTAAGTACCCCATTATCAAGCCCGATTAAGAAGTTGCTGTTGCAAACAAAACGCATCAAACATCGCCAGTACCATAAAGTGAAGACGTTTCGTACTTCAGTCAGAGAGGTTAACGAACTGTCTCATGCCATTTATGACATGTCCCAGTCGTTAGACGCATTCCAGCGTTCACAAGATGCCTTTATAGAAGCGATCATTCAGTTGATTGCTCGTGCCGTCGACGAAAAGTCACCCTACACTGGCGCTCACTGTTTGCGTGTACCAGAACTGGCATTTTTGCTCAGTGATGCTGCGGAACAATCCAATGATGGCATCTTTGAATCCTTTGAGTTTGAAAATGATGCCAAACGCAGAGAGTTTCGAATCGCCGCTTGGCTGCACGACTGTGGAAAGATCACAACACCTGAATACGTGGTCGACAAAGGAACCAAATTAGAAACCAACTACAATCGAATTCACGAGATTCGGACTCGCTTTGAAGTATTATGGCGTGATGCCGAAATTACCGCATTAAAGGCTCAGTTAGAGCAGCCTGATTTGGCTGACGAAGCAAAACAACATCTAGAGCAACGCCAAGCAGAGTTACTAGAACAATTTAACTTTATCGCCAAGTTAAACGTAGGCAATGAGTTCATAAATAGACAAGATAAAATTCGAATTACAGAGATTGGCAAGCAAACTTGGCTAAGCCACTTTGACCGTCATTTAGGGTTGTCTCCTGTTGAAGAACAGCGACTATCGACGCAACCGAGCGAGTTAACTCACGAACCACTAATGAGCGATAGACCTGAGCACATCATCAAGCGCTCAAGCAGCTATGAGTTAGATGAGAAACTAGGTATTAATATGAGGTTCCTGAGCACCTCTATAACTTGGGAGAAATCTATAACCTCTCCATATCAAGGGGAACTTTAACTCAGGAAGAGCGCTTTAAGATTAATGAGCATATGATTGCCGGCATTAAGATGTTAAGCAGTATTCCGTTTCCTGACGACCTGAAAAATGTAGAACGTATTGCCACGACCCATCATGAAACCATGCGAGGTGATGGATACCCTAGACGTTTAACTGGTGATGAACTGTCTATTCCCGAACGTATTTTAGCGGTAGCGGATATTTTTGAAGCGCTTACTGCCGCAGATAGGCCTTATAAAAAAGCCAAAACGGTCAGTGAGTCGCTAGATATTTTGCACAAAATGGCACTTGAGCAACACGTTGATCTTGCTGTTTTTCAACTGTTCGTAAAAAGTGGTGTGTACAGGACATACGCCGAGCGATTCTTATCGCCAAACCAAATTGATGATGTCGACGAAAGCAAATATTTAGGGTAAAGCCTGATATTACTGCTGACTTAGAATGTTAGACAATAAAAAACCGCCAGTCTTGCTGGCGGTTTTATTTGTTCATTCAATAGCTGCTAAGGGGCAGTATCGATTTCCACTGGTTGGTAGTGTTTCGCTTCAAGGTGTAGCCACTCAGGTATGACTGTACCCATTGAAATGGATGACCAAGTACCAGAGAAGATACCAATAAACATCGCTGTCGCAAAACCTTGTAGTGCGTCCCCGCCTAGTAACCAAAGTGCCGCTACCGTAATCAATGTTGTACCTGAGGTAACCATTGTTCTAGCAAAAGTAGCAATAACCGCTTGGTCACTCACGTCCGCTGTTTGTTCATTAGGGCGTAATTTTAAAATCTCACGAATACGGTCAGCAATGATGATTGAATCGTTCAACGAATAACCCAAAATAGCCAATATTGCCGCAAATACCGTAAGGTTAAACTCCATTTGAGTCAGTGCGAAAAAACCAAGCACTAGAATGACATCGTGCAACAATGCAGCAAGAGCACCGCTTGCCAAACGCCATTCAAAGCGAAAGCTCAAATAGCCTAAAATACACAACAAGCAAACGAGTAGCGCTAAACCACCTTGGTCATAAAGATCCTGACCCACCTGCGCGCCGACGATACTATCGCTGACAATCGTTGAACCCGGATAGGCTTTTAGCAATGTTTGTTTAAATTCGTTGTGTTTCTCTGCACCTTGGTCAGCCGCATAGCGAATCGTCCAACGACCCTCTTCACCTGATTGGGTGACTGTGATGCCCTCACCTAACACAGGTTCCAGTGTCTTCCTCAAATCCGCTTGAGTTGTTGATGAGGCTAATTGTACTTCCGATACCACACCGCCAGTGAAATCAAGACCAAAATTTAGTCCTTTAACGCCAACAGCGATAATAGAAATGACCACCAAGGCAATGGACAAAATATTGGTGAAATATCGAATTGAACGAATATTAGTTTTAAAGAAGTCTTTCATGATTAAACCCTCACCTCACGACGAGTGTCTCGTCCCCACTTCAAATTAATAATTGCGCGCGATGCGAAAATACCGGTAAACATACTGGTTAACAGACCAAGGCCCAGTGTTAGGCAAAACCTTGAATAGGACCATTACCAATAGCGTACAAAATAACGGCAGTAATCATGGTCGTAATATTGGCATCCATAATGGTTGCGACAGCAGAGTTAAAGCCTTGATCGATGGCTTGAGCAAAGCTGCGCCCTTCCGCCAACTTATCTCGAATACGTTCGAAAATAAGCACGTTAGTATCTACCGCCATACCGACTGTTAAAACCAGGCCAGCGATACCAGGCAAGGTTAAAATGGCACCCGGAACAAGGCAATCAGGCCGAGCAAGCAACTCATGTTTAAGATCAAAGCGACGTTAGCAACCCAACCCAATCGACGATACCATAGAGCCATGAACGTTAGGGTGAGTCCCATACCTAGTGCTAAAGCGGCAAAACCATTTTGGATATTTTCCGCACCAAGAGATGCACCAATAGTACGCTCTTCAACGATGGTTACCGGAGCTGTCAGTGACCCTGCTCGAAGTAACAACGCAAGCTGCTGAGCTTCTTCTAAGTTGCCAGAACCCGTAATACGGAATTGGCTACCCAATTGAGATTGAATGGTTGCAACACTAATCACTTTTTCATTGCGCTGCGTTTCCCCACGAGCATCAACGCCGTACTCACGATAAACCGTTGCCATTGGCTTACCAATATGAGTTGCGGAGAAATCGCTCATCATTTTACCGCCAGCATGATCGAGTGAAATGTCGACTTCTGGACGGTGCATTTGGTCAAACCCTACGCGAGCGTTAACAATGTGCTCACCGGTCAGTACGGGTTTTTTCACCAAGGTGACCGGTTTACCCTGTCCATCGTTCAC
>ASHK01000182.1 GCA_000695745.1 Vibrio madracius
TACAGACGTAAGCTTCGGCACATTCGGTCTTAAGGCTGTTGGTCGTGGTCGTCTTACTGCTCGTCAGATCGAAGCGGCTCGTCGTGCAATGACGCGTCACGTTAAGCGTCAAGGTAAAATCTGGATTCGTGTATTCCCAGACAAGCCTATCACAGAAAAACCACTAGAAGTTCGTCAAGGTAAGGGTAAAGGTAACGTTGAGTACTGGGTAGCCCAAATCCAACCTGGTAAGGTTATGTACGAAATGGACGGTGTACCTGAAGAGTTGGCACGTGAAGCGTTCCGCCTAGCGGCTCGTAAACTGCCATTCAAAACTACATTTGTAATTAAGCAGGTGATGTGATGAAAGCACAAGATCTACGCGAAAAAAGCGTTGAAGAGCTTAACGCCGAGCTATTGAATTTGCTACGCGAACAGTTCAACTTGCGCATGCAAGCTGCTACTGGTCAACTACAGCAGACTCATACTCTTAAAGCTGTACGCCGTGATATCGCACGTGTGAAAACTGTTTTGACTGAGAAGGCAGGCGCATAATGAGCGAACAAATTCGTACCCAACAAGGTCGTGTAATCAGCAACAAAGCTGACAAGTCTATTGTTGTTGCAATCGAACGCATGGTTAAACACCCAATTTACGGTAAATTCGTAAAGCGTACGACTAAACTACACGCACATGACGAAAACAACGAGTGTGGCATTGGCGACACTGTTGAAATTCGTGAGTGCCGTCCACTGTCTAAGATGAAATCTTGGACTTTGGTTAGCATTGTAGAAAAAGCGAAGATTTAATCGTTTTTTTTATGAAAATCAAGCGGCTCCAAATTTTTTTTGGGGCCGCTTATTTTTTGTCTACCCAATCACAAAAAAGGGTGGTACAATTCGCGTCCCTTTAAAGAGGCAGCCCGACCCGAGAGGGTCTAGTTTTTAATATTTAGCGGAGCACTAACAATGATCCAAATGCAAAGTACACTTGACGCAGCAGATAACTCTGGCGCGCGCAAGGTAATGTGTATTAAGGTTCTGGGTGGCTCACACCGTCGTTATGCACACATCGGCGACATCATCAAAGTTACTGTGAAAGAAGCAATTCCTCGCGGTAAAGTTAAAAAAGGTGAATGTTCTGAAGGCGGTAGTTGTTCGCACCCGTAAAGGCGTTCGTCGTCCAGACGGTTCTGTCATTCGCTTCGACCGTAATGCTTGTGTATTGTTAAACGACACTACTGAGCAACCAGTCGGCACACGTATCTTTGGTCCTGTGACTCGTGAACTTCGTAACGCGAAATTCATGAAAATTGTGTCACTAGCACCTGAAGTTCTGTAAGGAGCGTCAACATGGCAGCTAAAAATCCGTCGTAACGACGAAGTAATCGTTCTTGCTGGTAAAGATAAAGGCAAGAAAGGTAAAGTAACTAAGGTTCTAGCAACCGGTAAAGTTATCGTTGAAGGTATCAACCTTGTTAAAAAACACCAAAAGCCTGTACCGGCTCTAGGTCAACAAGGTGGCATCGTTGAACAAGAAGCAGCTATTGATGCTTCTAACGTTGCAATCTTTAACGCGGCTACTGGTAAAGCTGACCGCATCGGTTTCCGTATCGAAGATGGCAAGAAAGTTCGTTTCTTCAAGTCTAACGGTGAAACTGTTTCTAACTAATTAGAAAGTAATTTGGAGTTCTACTATGGCGAAACTGCATGATTACTACAAGTCGTCTGTAGTTGCTGAATTGACCAAACAATTCAACTACTCAAGCGTCATGCAAGTCCCTAGGATTGAGAAAATCACCCTAAACATGGGCGTTGGTGAAGCAATCAACGATAAGAAACTGCTAGAAAACGCAGCAGCTGATATGGCAACGATCTCTGGTCAAAAGCCTCTTATCACTAAAGCGCGTAAATCTGTTGCTGGTTTCAAAATTCGTGAAGGCTACCCAATTGGTTGTAAAGTAACCTTGCGTGGCGAACGTATGTGGGAATTTTTAGAGCGTTTAATCTCTATCGCACTTCCACGTGTACGTGACTTCCGTGGCGTTAGCGCTAAGTCTTTTGACGGACGCGGTAACTACAGCATGGGCGTTCGCGAGCAAATCATCTTCCCGGAAATCGACTACGATAAAGTAGATCGTGTTCGCGGCCTAGACATCACTATTACGACGTCTGCTGCAAACGATGAGGAAGGCCGAGCTCTGCTGGCTGCCTTTAACTTCCCATTCCGTAAGTAAGGTGAAGGGTTACTGTTATGGCTAAACAATCAATGAAAGCGCGCGAAGTAAAACGCGCGAAGCTAGTAGCTAAGTTCGCTGAAAAGCGTGCAGCTCTAAAAGCTATCATCAGCGATGTAAACGCATCTGAAGAAGATCGTTGGAACGCGGTTCTTAAACTGCAGACTCTTCCACGTGATTCAAGTGCATCACGTCAGCGCAACCGTTGCAACCAAACTGGTCGCCCACACGGTTACCTACGTAAGTTCGGTCTAAGCCGTATCAAAGTTCGTGAAGCTTGCATGAAAGGCGAGATTCCTGGACTTCGTAAGGCTAGCTGGTAATTGCCACTTAATCATTTGGAGTAAATCTTATGAGCATGCAAGATCCGATTTCGGATATGCTGACCCGCATTCGTAACGGTCAGGCAGCAAACAAAGTTGCTGTTAAAATGCCTTCTTCAAAGCTTAAAGTTGCAATTGCTGCACTACTGAAAGCTGAAGGTTACATCGTTGACTTCGCTGTTGAAGGCGAAGCAAAACCAGAGCTAGAAGTTACTCTTAAGTACTTCCAAGCGAAACCTGTAATTGAGCAAATCAAACGTGTTTCACGTCCTGGTCTGCGTGTCTACAAAAACAAAGACTCGCTACCAACTGTGATGGGCGGTTTGGGTATTGCTGTTGTTTCTACTTCCAAGGGTCTGATGTCAGACCGCGCTGCACGTAAAGCAGGTCTTGGCGGTGAAATCATCTGTTACGTAGCTTAATAGGAGTAGATTATGTCTCGTGTTGCTAAGGCACCTGTCGCTATTCCAGCTGGCGTAGAGGTGAAACTTAACGGTCAAGAAATTACCGTTAAAGGCGCTAAAGGCGAACTAACTCGCGTACTAAACGACGCTGTAGTTATTGCGCAAGAAGAGAACAACCTTACTTTCGGTCCACGCGATGGTGTTGTTAACGCATGGGCACAAGCAGGTACTGCTCGTGCACTAGTAAACAACATGGTTGTTGGTGTTACTGAAGGCTTTACTAAGAAGCTAACTCTTAAAGGTGTTGGTTACCGTGCTGCTATCAAAGGCAACGCTGTAGGTCTAACACTAGGCTTCTCTCACCCAGTTGAGCACGAGTTGCCAGCGGGTGTTAAAGCTGAATGTCCAAGCCAAACTGAAATCGTGATCACTGGTTGTGACAAGCAACTAGTTGGTCAAGTAGCGGCTGACATTCGTTCTTACCGTGAGCCTGAGCCTTATAAAGGTAAAGGTGTTCGTTACGCAGATGAAAATGTGCGTACTAAAGAAGCTAAGAAGAAGTAAGGTAACACTATGGATAAGAAAGCATCTCGCATCCGTCGTGCTACACGTGCACGTCGTAAGATTGCAGAACTGGGTGCAACTCGCCTAGTAGTACACCGTACTCCTCGTCACGTTTACGCTCAAGTAATCGCAGCGAACGGCTCTGAAGTAATCGCAGCCGCTTCTACGGTAGAAAAAGCAATTCGTGAAGAAGTTAAGAGTACTGGTAACATCGATGCAGCTAAAGCAGTAGGTAAAGCTATTGCTGAGCGCGCGCTTGAGAAAGGCGTATCTGCTGTTGCATTCGATCGTTCTGGTTTCCAATACCACGGTCGAGTAGCGGCGCTAGCAGAATCTGCTCGCGAAGCTGGTCTGAAATTCTAAGGTAGGGTTGGAAGATGGCTAAAGAACAACAACAAGCTAGTGATTTGCAAGAAAAGCTAATCGCAGTTAACCGTGTTTCTAAGACGGTTAAAGGTGGTCGAATCATGAGCTTCACTGCACTAACAGTAGTTGGTGACGGTAACGGTCGTGTAGGTTTCGGTTACGGTAAAGCCCGTGAAGTTCCTGCTGCGATTCAAAAAGCAATGGAAAAAGCGCGTCGTAACATGGTTACTGTAGCGCTAAACGAAGGCACTCTTCACCACCCGGTGAAAGGTCGCCACTCTGGCTCTAAAGTTTACATGCAGCCAGCAGCAGAAGGTACGGGTGTTATCGCAGGTGGTGCGATGCGTGCAGTACTAGAAGTTGCAGGTGTACACAACGTACTATCTAAAGCATACGGTTCTACGAACCCTATCAACATCGTTCGTGCAACGATCGATGCTCTAGGTAGCATGAAGTCACCAGAAATGGTTGCTGCTAAACGTGGTCTAACTGTTGAAGCTATTTCGGAGTAAGAACACCATGGCAACTATCAAAGTAACTCAAACTAAGAGCTCAATTGGTCGCCTACCTAAGCACAAAGCGTGTCTTAAAGGTCTTGGCCTTCGTAAAATCAACCACACAGTAGAACTTGAAGATACTCCGTGCGTGCGCGGCATGATCAACAAGGTTTACTACATGGTTAAAGTTGAGGAGTAATCAGAATGCGTTTGAATACTCTATCACCGGCTGCGGGTTCTAAGCCTTCTAAGAAGCGCGTAGGTCGTGGTATCGGTTCTGGCCTAGGTAAAACTGGTGGCCGTGGTCACAAAGGCCAAAAATCACGCTCTGGCGGCAGTGTTCGTCCAGGCTTCGAAGGCGGTCAAATGCCTTTGAAACAACGTCTACCTAAATTCGGTTTCACTTCTCGTAAGAGCCTAGTGTCTGCTGAAGTTCGTCTAGCTGAGCTAGCGAAAGTAACTGGTGATGTTGTTGACCTAAACAGCCTTAAAGCAGCTAACGTTATCACTAAGAACATCGAATTTGTAAAAGTTGTTCTTTCAGGTGAAATCAACAAAGCTGTGACTGTTAAAGGTCTACGCGTGACTAAAGGCGCTAAAGCTGCAATCGAAGCTGCAGGCGGTAAAATCGAGGATTAATCTCGAGGGACGAGGTACAGATGGCTAAGAAACCAGGACAAGATTTTAGTAGTGCTAAGAGCGGCTTAAACGAACTCAAGTCGCGCCTTTTATTTGTAATTGGTGCACTTTTAGTGTTCCGCGCTGGCTCTTTTGTACCGATTCCTGGTATTGACGCGGCTGTACTTGCCGATTTGTTCGAACAGCAAAAAGGTACCATCGTAGAAATGTTTAACATGTTCTCCGGTGGTGCATTAGAGCGTGCATCTATTTTAGCACTGGGCATCATGCCGTATATTTCGGCGTCGATTGTTGTCCAGTTGCTAACTGTAGTTCATCCAGCGTTAGCCGAACTCAAGAAAGAGGGTGAGGCAGGGCGTCGTAAGATCAGCCAATATACGCGTTATGGTACGCTTGTACTTGCAACATTCCAGGCAATAGGTATCGCAACTGGCCTTCCAAACATGGTCAATAATCTGGTTGTTATCAACCAAACCATGTTTACGCTAATTGCAACCGTAAGTTTAGTAACTGGTACCATGTTCTTAATGTGGTTAGGTGAACAAATTACAGAGCGTGGAATCGGTAATGGTATTTCCATTCTGATTTTTGCAGGTATTGTTGCTGGATTGCCTTCGGCAATCGGTCAAACAATCGAGCAAGCGCGTCAAGGTGAACTGCACGTACTTCTTCTGCTGTTGATTGCTGTACTAGCTTTCGCAGTTATTTATTTTGTGGTCTTCATGGAGCGTGGTCAACGTCGTATCGTCGTCAACTACGCAAAACGCCAACAAGGCCGCAAAGTATTTGCTGCACAAAGCACACACCTACCGTTGAAAATCAACATGGCGGGTGTTATTCCAGCAATCTTTGCATCAAGTATTATCCTGTTCCCAGGAACATTGGCTCAGTGGTTTGGCCAAAATGGTGAGAGCAGCGCGTTCGGTTGGTTAACTGACGTGTCATTGGCTCTTAGCCCAGGTCAACCGTTGTATGTAATGCTTTATGCTGCAGCGATTATATTCTTCTGTTTCTTCTACACGGCGTTGGTATTCAACCCGCGTGAAACAGCAGATAACTTGAAGAAGTCTGGTGCGTTCGTACCCGGCATCCGCCCAGGTGAGCAGACAGCTAAATATATTGATAAAGTAATGACTAGACTTACCCTTGCTGGTGCTCTATATATTACCTTTATCTGTCTGATTCCCGAGTTCATGATGGTCGCGTGGAACGTTCGTTTCTACTTCGGCGGTACTTCACTACTTATCGTAGTGGTAGTAATTATGGACTTTATGGCACAGGTACAGACTCATCTGATGTCACAACAGTATGATTCTGTGTTGAAAAAAGCAAATCTGAAAGGGTACGGCCGTTAATACGGCGGTAGTCTCAGATTTCATTTACGGAGTTTAGCAATGAAAGTTCGTGCTTCCGTTAAAAAAATCTGCCGTAACTGCAAAGTTATCAAGCGCAACGGTGTTGTGCGTGTTATCTGCAGTGAGCCAAAGCACAAACAGCGCCAAGGCTAATTAAGCAGAAATTTTTACTTGAAATTAAAGGTATGGTCGAGTATATTCCTCGGCCTACCTTTTGCGTGCAAAAGAAGTAGCACTCCGCAGCGTATCCATAACGGGCTTTGCTGCGGCTATTCTTTTTAAGAAACACTAGGAGTGAATAATGGCCCGTATAGCCGGCATTAACATTCCTGATCAAAAACACGCTGTAATCGCTCTAACTGCGATCTACGGCATCGGTAAAACTCGCTCTCAAGCTATCCTAGCTGAAGTGGGTATTGCTGAAGATGTTAAGATCAGTGAACTAACTGAAGAGCAGATCGATCAACTGCGTGATGGTGTAGCTAAGTACACTGTAGAAGGTGATCTACGTCGTGAAGTATCAATGAACATCAAGCGTCTTATGGACCTTGGCTGTTACCGTGGTCTTCGTCATCGTCGCAGTCTACCACTACGTGGACAGCGTACTAAAACCAACGCTCGCACCCGCAAGGGTCCGCGTAAGCCGATCAAGAAATAATCGGGAAGGTAGAGTACAATGGCTAAACAACCAACTCGCGCTCGTAAGCGCGTACGCAAGCAAGTTGCAGATGGCGTTGCGCACATCCATGCTTCTTTCAATAACACAATCGTAACTATTACTGACCGTCAAGGTAACGCTCTAGCATGGGCTACTGCAGGTGGTTCAGGTTTCCGCGGTTCTCGTAAGTCTACTCCGTTCGCTGCACAGGTTGCTGCTGAGCGTTGTGCTGAAATGGCTAAAGAATACGGTCTTAAGAACTTGGAAGTTATGGTTAAGGGTCCAGGTCCAGGTCGTGAATCTACTGTTCGCGCTCTGAACGCTGCTGGTTTCCGCATCACGAACATCGTTGACGCGACACCAATCCCTCATAACGGTTGTCGTCCACCTAAGAAACGTCGCGTATAACGTTTCTAGGATAATTGGAGAAGAATCATGGCAAGATATTTGGGTCCTAAGCTGAAGCTTAGCCGTCGCGAAGGTACTGACTTATTCCTTAAGTCTGGTGTACGCGCGATCGATACCAAGTGTAAAATTGATAACGCACCAGGTGTACACGGCGCTCGTCGCGGTCGTCTATCTGAGTATGGCGTTCAGCTTCGTGAGAAGCAAAAAGTTCGTCGTATCTATGGCGTTCTAGAAAAACAATTCCGTAACTACTACAAAGAA
>ASHK01000183.1 GCA_000695745.1 Vibrio madracius
AACTTTGAGAAAAGTGGCACGGTAACTGGGACTGGGCGTTCACTGGACATGGCCTTGAGTGGCAATGGGTTCTTTGTTTTAGAAGACAGCAAAGGGCAAACTCTTTATACCGCTCGGGTATTTTCAATATGAATGCCGATGGTGTTATTACCGCCAATAGCGGTGCAGCGCTGCAAGGTTATTCGGTGGATGGCAATAATAATCTGCTCTTGGGTTCGGTTGGCACAGTACAAATCAGCACGGCTTCACTGCAAGCAAGAGAGACCGACAGTATCGAGTTTGTGGCTAATTTAGATGCGCGAGAGCAAGTCCCTGCTGCGGCATTTGATTACAGCGACTCTTCTACCTACAATCATTCTTACACTACCCCAGTTTATGACTCGCTGGGCAATCCACATACGGTAAGTCAGTACTTTGTGAAAGGGGCTTCCAATGATTGGAATGTCCATGTTTTAGTGGATGGTCAAGCCATTAATGCCGCTGATGCATTAGTTCCTGCGGGTTCTCCAACGACCACTGATAGCGCTAATTTTACCTTTAACGCAGATGGAACCATTGCATCAGGGGGGAACTACAGCGTGAGTTTTGACCCCGCTAATGGCGCAAACGGTGTGACAGTCAATATAGATTTATCGTCGGTTACTCAGTTTGGTAGTGACTTTGTGGTGTCCAAAAATAGTCCCAACGGCTACACCTCCGGTGATTATGCCAGCGTTCGAATGGAAAATGATGGACGCATTTTTGCCACTTACACCAATGGACAATCTCAACTGCAAGGCCAAGTGGTACTCGCAGACTTTGCTGCCCCTCAAAACCTGATCAAAACCAGTGATACCGCATGGCTACAAAGCTTTAGCTCCGGAACTCCAGTTTTAGGTACAGCAGGCAGTGGCGTGTTCGGTGATTTAACGTCAGGGGCTTTGGAAGGCTCGAATGTGGATCTGACTTCTGAGTTGGTGGCTTTAATGACTGCACAGCGTAACTATCAAGCCAACACCAAATCTATCTCAACCTCAGATCAGTTAACACAAGCGCTATTCAACGTGGTGTAGGACTATGAATCCAATACTGTTTAGTGCAGCGAAAGGTGCTGAGCGAACCATGCTTGCTCAGCACGTTCGCGCCAACAACCTCTCTCATGCCGACACCATAGGGTTTAAGGCACTGATGGAACACTCCTCACCAATGCGTTTGGAAGGCTCTGGTTTTTTGACTTCCGTGACCTCTAGAACCAATTCGTCGATCAATAATTTCGCGCAAGGTGAAGATATTCGCACCGAACGTCCTTTGGATGTCTCTATTAATGGCGATGGGTTTATTACCTTAGAAGGCTTGGATGGCGAACCGAACGAACTGTACACCCGTGCCGGAAATTTTCGATTAGATGGCAATGGTCAGCTTTATCTTGGTGAGCGCCGTGTTATGTCAATCGAGGCCCTATGGTTCTGCCCGATTTTGAGTTTATTACCGTCAGTGCAAACGGCCTGATTTCAGTGACTCCAATTGGTGGAGAAGCCTCGGTCGAGGTAGGTGCGCTCAAGTTAGTCAAACCTGAATACGATGAAATGACCATGCATGCCAGCGGCCACTTTGTTCCTAAAGGAGGCGGTGTCTTAGCTGAAGACTTTACGGTTCAAGTGCGTTCCGGGTATCTGGAGGCGAGTAACGTATCAAGCCTCGAAGAGCTGGTTAGCATCATGTCACTCACTCGACAATATGAAATGCAAATTGAAGTCATGGCGTCGGCCGATGAAATTGCTCAGATAGGGAATAAGCTACTTAAGGCTTAAGGAAGAAAATTATGCACAGTGCTTTATGGATATCCAAAACAGGGATGGCTGCACAAGATGCGAAAATGACCGCCATTTCTAACAATCTTGCCAATATCAATACGGTCGGTTTCAAGCGAGACCGCGTGGTATTTGAAGACCTGTTTTACAGCGTCGATAAGCAGGCGGGGACAGAAACCACCGAACTCAATGAACATCCTACAGGCATTCAGTTAGGGAATGGCGTTCGCGTAGTAGGGACAGAAAAAGTTTTTACTCAAGGTAATGTTCAAAACACCAACCAGCAATTTGACTTAGCCATACTTGGTGATGGTTTTTTCCAAATAGAGAACTCGGATGGCGAGCTTCTTTACACCCGAAACGGTCAGTTTCAAACCAATTCAGATGGGCAGTTGGTCAATACACAAGGCTACCCACTGATCCCTGAAATTGTCATTCCGCCAGAAGCCACGTTGGTGAGCATTACTGCTGATGGTGTAGCAACAGCAACGATTCCGGGACAAGTAAACCCAGAGGCTTTAGGCCAAATTACGATAGTGAAATTCATGAATCCATCGGGACTCGCTGCGCAAGGCGGCAACTTGTTTGCTGAAACGGAAGGCTCTGGAGAAGCAGTAGAGCTAGTGGCAGGAACCGAGGGCTCAGGCAATTAAAACAAGGTGCACTTGAAGGTTCCAATGTTCAGGTGGTGGAGGAAATGGTCGACATGATTGCCACTCAGCGAGCCTATGAAATGAGCGCAAAAATGGTCAGTGCAGCCGACCAAATGCTGCAATACATTGCTCAGCAGTCATAGCGACAGAGGGAAGTAGGCATGAAGGAAGCTGAGATGGAAAAGCAAAAAGCGAATAAAGCGGGGCTTGCAAAGTCTCATGCGATTGGTGTGCTTTATTACATCGCAGTTGTCGCACTTCTGGTCGTGAATATGATTGGTTGCGCGGGTCGGCAGGATGAATTTATCCCGCCATCTCCTAATGATGAAGCGTATGCTCCGCCAGAATTAGATTATCAGGTTACACGAGTTAGCAAGGGTAGCTTGTATACTGGAACGACGGCCATGACTTTGTTTCAAGACCGTCGAGCTTATCGGGTGGGAGATATCCTTACGGTTATGCTTGATGAGAAAACAGAGTCTGATAAAAGCGCTTCGACCCAGTATGGCAAAGACTCTAGCGCCACTATTAGCGCGCCAACTATTGGCACGACGACCTACGCTGAAGGCAGCGCCGCTCTTGATGCAACCCGAGATTTTGATGGTGCCGCTGCATCTACACAGGGTAATAGCTTATCAGGATCTATTACGGTGACGGTTTACGATGTACTGCCTAACGGCGTGCTCAGAGTTCGGGGGGAGAAGTGGCTGAAACTCAATCAAGGCGATGAATACATCCGTCTGACGGGGAATGTGCGAGTGGATGACATTCAAGCCGACAATACACTCTCTTCTCAACGTATTGCAGACGCGCGTATCACATATGCAGGCAGAGGAACTTTTGCCGATACCAATACCGCTGGCTGGCTCACTCAATTCTTTAATTCACCTTGGATGCCGTTTTAATGACGACGTTGAAATGGCGCTACCTCATCCATTTGTTATTGCCTTTGTGGCTACTTAGCTGGGCACCATCAACTTTGGCCGCAAGAGCGATTGCTGAAGTAGCAGAGGTCTACGGCGACAGACAAAATCAACTGATTGGATATGCTTGGTAGTTGGGCTAGATGGCTCCGGCGATAAATCGCAAGTGAAGTTCACCCAGCAGTCTGTGGTGAATATGATCAAACAGTTTGGTGTGCAACTTGACGACAGCACCAACCCTAAACTGAAAAACGTTGCCGCGGTGAGTGTGACTGCCGCGGTCGAGCCACATCAAGGAGCGGGTCAAACCCTGACCGTAACGGTGTCTTCGTTAGGGGATGCCAAAAGCCTGCGCGGTGGGACTTTGTTACTTACTCCACTTCGAGGTATTGATGGTGAAGTTTATGCGGTGGCTCAAGGTAGCTTGGTCGTTGGCGGGTTTAATGCTACGGGTGAAAACGGCACCAGCGTGACTCGAAATACCCCGACCGTTGGCCGCATACCCAATGGTGCGACCTTAGAACGAGAAATCTCAACCGGTATTGACCGGGATCCGACGATTCGTTTGCAGCTCAAGCAGCCTAATTACGAAACTGCACTGAACATTTCCAAAGCTATCAATCAGACATTTGGTGGGCAAGTGGCGAAGGCGCTCAATAAAGGCCAAGTTGAAGTGTCCGCACCTATTGATAGCGAAGACAGAGTGATGTTTGTTGCGATGATTCAAGAGTTGCAAGTAGAAGAAGGTCGTCGTTTGCCTAAGGTGGTGTTCAACTCGCGAACAGGCACCGTAGTGATTAGCCAAAATGTGACCGTTTCCGAGGCAGCGGTAAGCCAAGGTGGGATTACCGTGACAATTTTAGAATCCGAGTCGGTGTCACAGCCGGGAGGTGCGTTCAATACTGCGGGTGAAACAGCCATTGTCCAAAATACTCAGATCAGCGTCGATGAAGATGACGGTACGACGATGGTGTGGCCTCGTGGTACCAATCTGCAAGAAATCGTCGATGCGATTAATAATATTGGCGCTACTCCAGAAGCGT
>ASHK01000184.1 GCA_000695745.1 Vibrio madracius
TTGCATAAATCGTTTTTAAGAACAGATGCTTTTCACGTACCGTTCCTCTAAACAAAATCGATATTCCTGATAACAATTGATTGCGCGTGCCAAAATGGGCATTGAGGTCTGTCGATAACACACAAAGCAAACAACCATTTTCATCGTGTTTTAGGTCCACTTTCTCTGGACTCGACAACAAGGCTGTGGTGCCAAGCTTCTTTTCTAATTCACGGATCAATAGCAGATAACTATCGAGATGGGGTTGCGATAATTCAGGTTTTGCCTCAACGCCTCGCAACAAGACATCTTCTAAATCCACCTGAGATTTCTTGGCTTGCAAGCTCATGGCTTTTAGCTGCTTTCTGATCGCTTTGTATTTATTTACTTTTCAGCTTTGGCTTTAGCCATCGAACTAATAATTCGTTCTTTTTGGCAAGATCAAATATTTGAGATTTTGATTCTAACTTCTTGAATTCTAGGTGTAACAAGGCGTGCAAAGACACCTCGGTCAATAACTGAATTGATACCGAGTTAGACGTACTCATTTGCTTTGAACTGGATCCTTTGTTCTGCATTGTAGTCTGTTGGTATTTAAAGAAAGGGAATGGTGCCGAGAGAGGAACTCGAACCCTCACACCATAGGCACTAGCACCTCATGCTAGCGTGTCTACCAATTTCACCATCTCGGCATCGATAAATGCATGACTCTATTTGCATCTATTAATCACCACTATTTTAGTGGATGCCGGAATGTTAACTGACGATTTTTTACTTGTATAGCGTTTCATTAGATAAAATCAATAAAAGCCTTTCGTTTGATGAACAAATAATCACATTGGCGATTTAGCACCCACTCATTCTGACGAAAATTGCTTAGAACCCAAAGATTGAGTGAGGGAATTGCGCTCCATCTTCAACCAATACATTAATGAAAATGATATCTGAATTATAGTTCACTTTGTGTATTGCCGTGTTCACCCTCGCTATCATGGTTTTCTCAATTCGGATTAAGAAACCGATAGCAATGCATTAACAGCGCGCAGATGACGATAAGGCACAACGACGCCACATAGAACGGTTCGCCGCTCCTAACTCTATTAATGGTTTAACCCAACACCATCGCTAAGGATAGCCTGAATAAGGAAACAACATGTTCAGACTATTAACACACTTACTGCTTGTTGCGACTACCATTCCAACGGTGGCTCTGGCGCACGATACTCAATCTCTCGATTGGGTTGATCTTATTCCAGTAAAAAACCGCATGACTCAGAAAGCCGCTGTAGCGCCTATCGTTGACCATGATTCGAAACAAGCAATGACGCAAACTTTAGATGTGGAACTTCGCCAAGATCTAGATGGCGAAAATATTGAAATATCGGGCTTTGTGGTTCCTCTTGAAGGTTCGGAAAACTACGTAACGGAGTTTTTATTGGTGCCATATTTTGGAGCTTGTCTGCACGTACCGCCGCCACCGCAAAACCAAATCATCCATGTCACGTTCGAGCAAGGAATCTCGGTCCAAAAATTATGGGATGTAGTGACAGTAGAAGGCGAATTACAGACCAATTCTATTAAGCATGAGCTTGCTCAAGTTGGATATCAGATGACAGGAATAGAACTTGAACCCTACAACGAAGTCGCTCAGCCAAACGGGTAATAACACCATGAAAAACAAACTCAGCGCCGTTTTACGGTTCTTAACAAAATCGACTTTGATTGTCGGTAGCTTTCTCTTATTCAGTTACTTCTTTGCGCTGCTTTCTACTGTTCATGGCAAAAGCCTGCCCGAGAGCTACTTTAGTGATGGAGTACCCAGCATTTTAGGTCTGCTGAATTCAGAGCTTTTTATGGGCATCATTTTCGTTATTACGCTCTCCATTATTGGTTATGTCCTTTATCTATTATGGCAGCTTCATGAAGTTGCTGTTCATCGCAGCCAATATATGAGAAGTGCGCACGCCAATCTGGTTTTTGCTTTATCACTATGTGGCTTATTTATCGATAATTATGGTGGGTACTCGCAATTATTATCGCTTTTACCAACTGGGAGGCAGTGGGTACAGCGGTCAGTAAAGTGATTCATTCTGGTATTCATGGCAACAACCAAGAGGAGCAATCGTAATGAAAGAGATCATGCTTCCGTACGTTTTGATCATCTGGTTATTGGTAAAACTGGGCGTGATTAAGTGGACATTGCGAAATGCTGTTATCAGCGTCGGCTTCGGTGCATTTTTAGCCTTTTTATTGTTTACGGCTCACCGATTTTGGTCACCAGCGGATCTTACCGACAGTACCACTGTCAAAGCCCCTCATGCGGTCTTAAGCCCGTTATTTGGTCAGCAAGTAAAAGACATTTACGTCACTCATAACCAACCGTAAAAAAGGGGGATTTACTCTACACCTTAGAATCAGAAGACACCGATGAAGAACTTAAGAGTCTGCAATCCAGTTTAATCGCAGCAGAGCATCGAATCATTAGCATCGAAGAACAGATCGCCATCGACAACAAGAATCATAGTCGCTTAGTTAACCTTGATGAATTTAGTTCCGAGCAAGAGCGTGATGAACTGTATACCAAAATCCAACAAGGCAAGGCAGATCTTATGGCTGCTCGTTCGGATGTAGATGGTATTCAAGCACAGATAAACCAAAAGCAATGGCTCAATGACCGCAATCAGATTCGAGCGCCTTTTGATGGGGTAGTGGGAGTCATCAATATTGCAAAGGGATCGCGAACCGGGAACTTATACCTTTATAACACTGAGAAGAAATTTGTGGAGATGCGTGTCAGCGATCAAACCTTTCGCCACATTAAAGAAGGCCAGTTTGCGGAGTTCTTTGTCAACTCCCACCCTGGTGAGGTGTTTCGTGGACGAGTACACAGTGTCACCACCAACACAGGCGAAGCAACGGTCTCAGCTCGAGGAAATACCCAACAGGTGCGCCAACATGTTAACAACAACACCAGCGCACATGGTCGAACTGTAGTGATTGAATTTAATGAGCCAGAAGGCTACGACGTACCACTTGGAGCGACAGGATCGGGCTGGATTTCAGCCACCAAACCGTCACAAGCGCTCGGCTTTATGGATATTATCGGCGGCGCGACAGTACGCCTCAAGGCTCTGAAAGCCTACCTCAATGCATTCTAGAATTAACCCACTTGAGGCCCGAAGATAGTTGGAACTCTGATTGGAACTGGTAAGGAAAATTGGGCCTACTACACCTCACTAATGTGGGGTGTTTTTTTATCTCTTCTCTTGCTTAATCAGCGCCCAAATGAGTATCGATGCGCAGAATCTTAGTGAATGGCAAACAAGCTACCGAATCTATAAGGTTTCCCCTCAGAAAGCGATCGACACGCTATCAGGTTTATTAGATCTCGATATCGTTTTAGAGACGGTCTGATTCTTTGATGAATAAGGCGGTTAGGTTCAACTATCGACCATTCCCCTATGAACGAGCCAATAGTCCCCTTAGAAAAGGATAGATGCATCGACACTGCCAATTTAGCTCGATGCATTTAACATTGATCGTTTCTCTTAGTTTCAGTAACAGCTAACAACCTACTCTAACTCAAAGAGACTCGGGGAAATGGATATCTTTTTTACGTAAGTAACACTCCTAGTTCATCCCACATTAGAGTGCGCATTTTGCTGGTTTCGCAACACCTGTTAAAACTGGTAATTAAACTCTACCCTCTGGTCGCCTTCAAAATAGCGCTGTTGTTGTGTCCAGTTAGCAAAGTAACGGACGTTAAAACGGGGTGTGAACTGATAAGACACTGCAAATTCGTTAACAAAGATGGAACTCATTCCTTCCCCATAAGCGTTGTCGACATAAGATTTAGAGCCAGACAGGTCGTTAGCCACATCGGGTTATAGTTTAACCATAACTTGTCGGTAATCGCATATTTTGTGTATGCACCGACCACGGCGTACGTTCCAGGAACCGTGTAACCGTTATCTTGTGGTTCAGTTTGACATTCGCTGTCAGCACCAGTGCAACTAGGAAAGTCCCCATTACGAACGTTAATGCCCAATCCAGCCAACGGATAGAGGTTAAGGTTGCCCCATTTTGGCAGTGCTTGAATAAAACTATACGACGCATTTAGGCTTTCTTGCTCGACGTTATAGTTCAAGTCAAGTTGGCTACCTCGCCCGTTAGTCGTATTCACACTGAAGTTTCGAAAGCGCACACTATCAATTGAATTATCACGGCCCCCCGTTCCGGACCAACCAAGGTATTCTCCAGCAATTCCCTTAACTTCGATAATGTTCATAGCCATCGTTTCCGGGTTACCTGTATCGTAGGTACGCCCAATTTTAATGTTTAAACCTTTGTCTGACGAACCTGCGCCTGCTTGCGTGTAGACCGCCAAAGGATCAGACATATCTTGGATTTCAGTGTCAGTATTTTGGGCCGCAAGAGAAGAAAAAGAACAAACCGCAGCTATCGCCGCGGACAAAAAAGACATGTGTGCACGCATATAACCTCACCCTAATACAAAACAAACCTCCTTTTGTCTTACCAACACGAATCTCTTGGTTGGCAGCACCTTTCCATAAATGCAGGGGAAGCCTAAAAGCGAGAGGGTATAACCTCAATTAACTCAAGGTTATACCCTCTATTACTCAGCGAGTATTGACTTAATCACTAATTAAATAAAATCAATCTATTAGACTTATAAACCATCGCCCAACTCACTGATAAAAGTGTTAATGTCCTCACTCATCAATTCTCGTCTTCGACACACTGGTGATCGATTCAATGTCTATGGGCGTGCCGATCAACAATGCTGGCCTCAATGGCTTACAGGATTTAAGCCGTCGGCGCTCGGCGCAGCGATGATAGAGAGAAGCCTGTGACCAACATGGTACCGCTAATGAC
>ASHK01000185.1 GCA_000695745.1 Vibrio madracius
CATAAAGATCGACTGTATCAGTCGCTGGTTTCGCTTGTACTGCACCCGCCATTGTTAAAGACGCCACCGCTGCACCGATAAGAGTGCGTTTAAACATTTTTTCCATGGAATAACTCCTAAAAATGGATATAGCTGCTTTTTTATATTTCACTCTTAAGTTGGCCGCCGAAGAGTGAAATATTTCCTTATTTATTTAACCAAATAGACTGGTTAATTTTCCTGTCTACACCTCGTGCATCCATATTCATAAGACTAACTTCGCAGAGAAAATTATCAATTCCATCTTTAATTAGGATAAAAAAAATAGGACGCACTACAAACTTTCACCGTAGTTATTGATTGAGGTCTTATTTTTCAAACGCCACAGCAATGAAATCCTTTACACCCTTATAATTCAATTAGTTAAATTTTAATGACTATCAGTATTCGTGATGTGACTCGCATGATTTTTTATTTAAAATAATTAAATAAAAAAGTGCTTTTTAGGCAGTTGCTTTTAGCATCTATCGTACATTCAACTTCTAATTTGAACTTACTCGCAAAAAAAGAGCCCCATATAGGAGCTCTTTTAAGATTCGACAGACAGTTAACCTATTAATTCGATTAAGTCATCTTCTGTTTTAATTTCAATATTAAGTTCTTGTGCTTTTGCGAGCTTAGAACCTGCGTTTTCACCCGCAAATAAGATGTCCGTTTTCTTAGAAACACTTCCGGTAACTTTTGCCCCTAAAGCTTGAAGTGCTGCTTTGGCATCATTTCGATTTAATTGAGATAATGAGCCTGTTAATACCACGATCTTACCCGCTAGCGGTTGTGGAACATTGTCAGCCGGAGCCTCGACATCTGGCCAATGAATGCCCGCAGCGATCAAGGCTTCAATAACCGTTTGATTTGATTCAGCGGCAAAGAAGAACCTAATATGCTTGGCCACAATGTCACCAACATCTGATACTTCAAGGAGTTGCTCATGACTGGCATTCATCACCTTCTCTAACGTTTTAAAATGGGCTGATAGGTTGGCCGCGGTTGCTTCCCCTACCTCTCGAATCCCTAGAGAATATAAGAATCGAGCAAGCGTTGTTTGTTTTGAAACATTCAGAGCATTCACGACATTCTGTGCCGACTTAGGCCCCATACGCTCTAAGATAGTGAGTTGTCCTGCCGATAACTTAAACAGGTCAGCTGGTGTTTCAACCATTTCCTTATCGACTAACTGCTCGATGACTTTCTCCCCAAGGCCATCAACGTCTAAAGCCTTACGAGACACAAAGTGTTTCAACGCTTCTTTACGCTGCGCTTGACACACTAACCCACCAGTACAGCGCGCTACGGCTTCTCCTTCAATGCGTTCTATCATAGAAGCGCACACAGGACACTCTAGCGGAAATACAATCGCCTTCGCATCGACAGGTCGACGCTCGGGAACATAGGAAACAATCTGCGGAATGACATCACCTGCACGGCGAATAATAACACTATCTCCAATTTTCACTCCTAGGCGCTCGATTTCGTCGGCGTTATGCAAGGTGGCATTACTCACCGTCACACCACCAACAAACACTGGCTCTAGTTTAGCAACTGGCGTAATAGCCCCGTACGCCCAACTTGAAAATCGACTGCGTTTAGTACCGTAATCTCTTCTTGAGCGGGAAATTTATAGGCGATGGCCCAGCGAGGTGCCCTAGCAACAAACCCTAATTGTTCTTGAAGCGCAATATCATCAACTTTAATGACGACACCATCTATCTCGTACTCAAGATCATCACGCTTGTCTTGTATCGCCTTATGATAGGCTTTAACTTGTTCAATATTACTAACGCGCTTCGTTTCAGGCCCCATTGGAAAGCCCAGCGTTTTCAGTTTAAGAAAGCGCTCATAATGACTGGCTGGAAGCGATGTCCCTTCTACCACCCCTAGACTGTATGCGTAAAAGCTCAGAGGACGCGTTGCCGTGATTCGAGAATCAAGCTGGCGCAAACTCCCTGCTGCTGCATTTCTTGGGTTAACAAATACTTTCTCACCCTTTTTAGCCGCCAACTCGTTCAGTTTGGTAAATCCCGCTTTTGGCATAAAGACTTCGCCACGTACTTCGATGCGTGCTGGAATATCATCGCCTTGTAACTTCAGGGGAATCGCACTGATTGTACGGACGTTTTCAGTAATGTTTTCCCCCGTCGTACCATCACCTCGCGTTGCGGCTTGAACCAACACTCCATTTTCATAGAGCAAACTCACCGCTAACCCATCGAGCTTCACTTCACAACAATAAGCGCCAATTTCGGTTCGGTTTAATCGCTCACAAATACGCTTGTTAAAGCTGTCTAAGTCGTCGTCCGAAAAAGCGTTATCAAGCGAAAGCATAGGAATTTCGTGCTTCACTTGAGTAAAGTTGTCCAGTGGTAACCCACCGACGCGCTGACTTGGTGAATCAACGCTGACCCACTCTGGATGCGCTGATTCAATCGCAAGCAACTCCTGCATCAATCTGTCGTACTCGACATCTGGAATTTCAGGACTGTCTTCGACGTAATACTTCACGCCATGATAGTGAAGTTGCTCTTTCAGTTCATTTAATCGTTGTTGCGACATGATATACCTTGGTCGTACGGATAAAAAAGGCTCCTGAGGAGCCTTTTCTCTAACTAAGTGGAAGACTATACGCTGGCTTTCGCCGCGTTAAAATCTTGAATTTGTTTACGATAAGCATCGAGCCTTGTCGGCGTCATCAATTTACGATTATCGTCAAGAACATCACCGCCAAGATCATCTGCAATTTGTTGCGCTGTTCTTAGCATAAGTTTGAAGTTCTGTTCAGCTTCACCAAAACAAGGCAAAGTCATGAAGAACGAGATACCTTTGGTGGTAAAGGTTGCAGGATCATTGTGCTGAAGTGTGCCTGGTTGCATCATATTGGCGACACTGAACAATACTTTACCAGTTCCAGACAAGTCTGCGTGACGGTGGAAAATATCCATTTCACCATAAATAAGCCCATTTTGACGCATACTGTCAAACAATTGAGTGCCAACAAACTCTTCCGATCCAGCACAGTGTACGTTCATCACGATGACTTGCATTTCTGGCTCTTGAAGCTCTGTTTCAGGCGGTGTTGGGGCACTTGGTTCTGGCGCAGACGCCAGATTGGATGACACGATAGGCTCAGGCTTACTTTCGAGCTCTTCCGCAACATCATCGATTTTATTGAGATCAAACTGAGGTTCCAGTTTTTCAAATTCTTCATCAGATTTCGCAGAAAAAGAGGGTAACTCTTCTTCATTATCTTCCGACAGCGAAGAGATTTGAGGTTTTTCTGCTTCCTCTGCAACGTTAGGTTCATGAACGACGCTGTCTTCATGATCGAAACTCTTTTCCGAATGACTCGATACATCATCCAGCGGGTCATAAGTTGATTGTTGTTTCAAACCGAAATCAGGCTCATTACGCGTCTTTCTTATGATTTCGAAATCGTCTTCTGGCGCAATGTATTCGTCTTCTTGCTCAGTTTTGTCATCCAACTTTCCTAACGGCCTGTCACCGAACTTCTTCTGTCCTTCTTTTTTACTAGACCAAAGGCCATGGAACAGCAGCGCCGCGATAGCTAGGGCACCGACAATAATGAGTACGAATCGCAATTCCTGCATTGTTTGCTCTCAACGTTAAAAAATAGTCCTTAAAGAGGTGAACACACCTCAACTCGCTCTACTTTACCAAAACTCTATAGACTATTAGAACACCTTAGTATAAGAAGTTTGTGATTTCCTTAAGTCTTTTTTGATATAGTCGCTAAGAATCAACTGTAGCAAATGGTAAAAAGGAAACATATTTTGAACAAAGCCAAGACCGGATTCGGTTACTTTCATCAAGGTTTTCAAATCGCCTTTACTCCCGGCATACGTCGTTATGTGTTGCTTCCATTACTCGCTAACATCGTGTTAGTTGGTTCAGCCATGTATTACCTTTTCTCCCATCTCAATGTCTGGATTGAAGGCTGGCTAGGCTACTTGCCTGAGTTTTTGTCTTGGCTTAGCTACGTTCTTTGGCCTTTGCTTGCGTTGACAATACTCGCGACTTTTTCTTACTTCTTTAGTACGTTGGCCAATTTTATTGCAGCGCCGTTTAACGGACTATTGGCCGAAAAAGTAGAAGAAATGCTGACAGGCCAAAAGGTATCAGAAGAAGGCTAATGAGTGTAGTCAAGGATGTGCCTAGAATCATGGCTCGTGAATGGCGTAAGCTAATGTACACCCTACCCAAGGCTATTGGCTTATTTCTGCTATTATTGATTCCCGCACTTGGTCAAACTATAGGACCGTTCCTTTGGTTTATTTTTACCGCTTGGATGCTCGCAATACAATACTGCGATTATCCTTTTGATAACCACAAAATACCCTTCAACGATATGCGAATGTCGATGAAACAAAAACAGGGAAAAGCGTACAGTTTTGGCATGCTGGTTTCGGTCTTTACCACAATACCAATACTGAATCTGTTCATTGTACCTGTATCGGTATGCGGCGCTACCGCAATGTGGGTACAAGAATTCAAACCGCAATACCAGTAAGCCTTGCAGTGTCACTAGACCAAGAGCATTAGAGCCTTAAAGTTATCCTGATGTAGAGACCGTATCTTATCAATACGATCTCTACGTTCGCTTTAACGCGACGTTATGGTTTTAGTGGCTGACGACTAAAGGTGTTATGGCCACATTTAGTGCAAGGAGAAATGGTCGTAGGATGGTTATATTCTGTTTTGTGTCCGCACTGCTCACACACTAAGATACCTAAGCCTATCATTTCACCAGAGGAATAGACGCTTTGGTGTTCGAGGTCTTGAAACAGCTCAACCCACTCCACTTTTGTTTTATCGGTAATATCAAGTAGCCCTTGCCAAATTGAATTGGCAATCATCAGATAAAATGGGCCACTTTTACTCTCTTCATAATTTTCAGCAAATTCCTTCAAATCTGATTTAACGTAAGCAGAGATTAATGCCATTTCGTCTTTAGTCATATCGTTGGCAGCCTCAACCACTTGCCCCGACTTTTCAAGTACATGCTGTAGCTCTTCAGGACTGTGTTTAAGGTTGTCCACCACATCTTCAATCATTTCTTCATAACTGGCTTTACGCTTAGGCATACATCCCCCTATATTCACCAAAGTAGCAGAACGAGTAGTAATAACCGTTAAGTACACCGTGTCATCCCCGACGAAGGGATATTGACTATTGTTGACCGAGCTTCCTTTAGGTATTCTATGACGATCTAATAGTTTCTGTGGTAACAGAAATCACAAATTCCATGATAACCGGAAATCATCGATGCAAGAACAATATAACCCGCAAGATATTGAACGTGATGTTCAACAGCACTGGGACAACAATAAAACTTTTGTTGTAAGTGAAGACCCAAATAAAGAAAAATTCTACTGTCTGTCTATGTTCCCTTACCCAAGTGGACGACTGCATATGGGTCACGTGCGTAACTACACTATCGGTGATGTGGTCTCTCGTTTCCAACGTCTACAAGGCAAAAACGTAATGCAACCAATTGGTTGGGATGCTTTTGGTTTGCCTGCTGAAAACGCTGCAGTGAAAACAACACCGCACCTGCTCCATGGACTTATGAAAATATTGAGTACATGAAAAACCAGCTTAAATTGCTCGGTTTTGGCTACGATTGGAATCGTGAGTTCGCAACATGTACTCCAGAGTACTACCGTTGGGAGCAAGAATTCTTCACCAAGCTATACGAAAAAGGCTTGGTGTACAAAAAAACATCATCTGTTAACTGGTGTCCTAACGACCAAACTGTTCTAGCGAATGAGCAAGTTGAAGATGGCTGCTGCTGGCGCTGTGATACTCCAGTAGAGCAAAAAGAAATCCCTCAGTGGTTCATCAAAATCACCGCTTATGCTCAAGAGCTTTTAGACGATCTAGATAATCTTGATGGTTGGCCTGAAATGGTAAAAACCATGCAGCGCAACTGGATTGGACGCTCTGAAGGTGTCGAGCTTAAGTTTGAAGTGAAAGGCCACCAAGACCTAGAAGTGTATACAACACGTCCAGATACTCTAATGGGTGTTACTTATGTGGGTATCGCAGCAGGTCACCCGTTGGCAACGGCTGCCGCTAAAAACAATCCAGAGTTAGCTGCATTTATCGATGAATGTAAGAATAACAAGGTTGCCGAAGCTGAATTGGCAACGATGGAAAAGAAAGGGATGGCAACAGGCCTAACTGCAATTCACCCATTAAATGGTCGTGAAGTGCCAGTGTTTGTCGCTAACTTCGTCTTAATGGACTACGGTACAGGCGCTGTTATGGCGGTACCGGGTCATGATCAGCGTGACTACGAGTTTGCCACTAAGTACAACCTAGACATCCTTCCTGTGATCAAACCTGTTGACGGTAGCGAGCTTGATATTTCAGAAGCGGCTTACACGGAGAAAGGTGTTTCTATTTAACTCAGGTGAATTTGACGGACTCGAGTTCCAAGCGGCATTCGATGCCATTTCTGCCAAGCTAGAAGCCGAAGGTAAAGGACACAAAACCGTCAACTTCCGTCTACGTGACTGGGGCGTATCTCGTCAACGTTATTGGGGTGCACCAATCCCGATGGTCACAACTGAAGATGGCCAAGTTCATCCAGTTCCAGCAGAGCAACTTCCTGTGATCCTTCCAGAAGATGTAGTGATGGATGGCGTAACTAGCCCAATCAAAGCAGATAAAGAGTGGGCAAAAACGACGTTCAACGGCGAACCTGCACTACGTGAAACAGACACCTTTGACACCTTTATGGAGTCATCTTGGTATTATGCGCGTTACTGCTCTCCGCAAGCTGATGACATTTTGGACCCAGAAAAAGCGAACTATTGGCTACCTGTAGACCAATATATCGGTGGTATCGAGCACGCATGTATGCACTTACTGTACTCTCGTTTCTTCCACAAATTGCTTCGCGATGCTGGTTATGTCACCTCAGACGAACCATTCAAGAAACTACTTTGCCAAGGTATGGTGCTTGCTGACGCCTTCTACCATACTAATGAAAAAGGTACGAAAGAGTGGATTGCACCTACTGATGTAAAAGTTGAACGTGACGGTAAAGGCCGCATTACTTCAGCAACAGACAACCAAGGTCGTGACGTAGAGCACTCGGGCATGATCAAGATGTCGAAGTCTAAGAATAACGGTATTGACCCGCAAGAAATGGTCGACAAATACGGTGCTGATACCGTACGTCTATTTATGATGTTCGCATCACCAGCCGACATGACGCTAGAGTGGCAAGAGTCTGGTGTAGAAGGTGCTAACCGTTTCCTTAAGCGTGTTTGGAAGCTTGTAAAAGAGCATACAGAAAAAGGTACAGCAGACGCTGTCGATGTTTCAGCTCTCTCTACCGATCAGAAAGCTCTGCGCCGTGATGTTCATAAGACTATTGCCAAAGTAACGGATGATATTGATCGTCGTCAGACGTTTAACACAGCGATTGCTGCCATCATGGAGCTAATGAATAAGCTTGCGAAAGCGCCTCAAGATAACGCTCAAGATCGTGCCATTTTAAATGAAGCACTAAATGCTGTCGTTGCTATGCTTTACCCAATTACTCCACACATCTGTTTTGAGATGTGGGCAGCGTTAGGCAATGCAGATATCGATAACGCCGTTTGGCCAACATTTGATGAGAAAGCGCTTGTTGAAGACGAAAAACTCATCGTTGTTCAAGTCAACGGTAAGCTTCGCGCTAAATTGACTGTGGCCGCTGACGCTACGAAAGAGCAAGTTGAAGAGCTTGGTCTAAACGATGAGAACGTAACGAAATTCATTGACGGAAAAACCATCCGTAAAGTGATTTACGTACCTGGTAAGCTACTGAATATTGTAGCTAATTAATGCCGTTCTCTTTATGATATTAAGAGTCGCGAAGCCTCCTTCGCGACTTCTTTTACAACCTAGTAAAAGTTTTATTTAAGTTTCCCGAATCACTGGAACTCACATAAGCCTTTTTAACAGAGTCTGCGATCACTATGCGCCTATTAAAAAATAAAACAGCAAAACTCAGCTTAGTCCTTTTCTTATCGACTTTACTCACCGCATGTGGATTCCACCTACGTGGCGAGTACAATGTGCCCGAAGATATTAAAGAAATATCCGTTACCAGCTTTGATCCCTATGGCAAAATCACCCGCTTGGTAAAAGAGCAACTACGATTAAGCAAAATTGAGATCGTTAAACCTCAACCTGATGTTCCAAACCTTCACATTACCGGTGAGTCAATCAGTGACCGCACGCTGTCTTTGTATCAAAACACGAGAGCGGCAGAAAAAGAGTTAACTTATATCGTTACTTATCGCGTGACCGTGCCCGGCCTTGGTCCAAAGACTTCTCTGCGCAAATCACACGTAGTTACTTAGATAACCCTCTCTCAGCATTGGCAAAATCGGAAGAAAGGTCGCTGATTGAAGACGAAATGAGAAGCTTCTCAGCCCAACAAATGATGCGTCAAATGGCACGTTTAAAAACCGAAATTGAGCAATACGAAGCGCAACAAAAGACCGTTGAATCTGACACTCCAGCGCCGTCACAACCCTAGTGCCATAGAGTAAAACAACGTGAGAGTATTTGCCGACCGCCTTGCAGAAACACTGACTCGTCAGTGGCATGGCTGCTACCTTATTTTTGGTAACGAACCGTTATTTGTCCAAGAAAGCCGCGATTTAATTATCGCTAAAGCTCGACAGTTAGGCTTTGAGGAGCACTATCGTTTCTCAGTGGATAGCTCACTCGATTGGAATGATGTTTATGATTGCACTCAAGCACTGAGTCTGTTTTCGTCAAAGCAAATC
>ASHK01000186.1 GCA_000695745.1 Vibrio madracius
TAAGAAACAGGCCATCATTAGTTATGGTCTTTGGAGTGTATTCAGTTAACCCCATGTGTTGTACGACGTTTTCGCGAATTGAAGTATCCAATGAAGCGAGATAAAGCTTACCCGATGCGGAAGCTGCGATAGGGACCGGACTCCCCTCCGCCAAATTGATTTGCAGTGGCCAGTTGCAGTTCACACGCTCAAAGTAGATCATTTCGATACCATTAGGCACTGAAATTCCGCACGTTTCACCAATTGTGTCGGCAAGGCGTTGCAACACCGATGTTCTTTGTTCAGAAAAGCGTTGGTTCTTCAAAATATCATGAGATAAAGACTGCAGGTTCGGCCCCGCAATAACGCGACCAATGATATTTTCTTGGAGATGGCCTAAAACGATAAGCTGGTTGATCAGTTTGTTCGCAGACGCAATTGGCATAGACAGTTGTTCGGCAATAGACTCTCTATTGAGTTGACCACGGCTGTGAGCCACGATGGCGAGCACTTGTAGTACTCGGTCTAGTGTTGAACCTTTAGTAGTATTTGCCGAACTAGAGCTTGTCATAGAGCTACATTCATCCTTGATACGGTATTCGATATGCTTTGAATAGCCTATTGCTTTTACTGATTAAGTGCAACCGTGTACAAAGCCTAAGTGACAGATATTAAAAGGCTTGCCGGAGCAAGCCTTTTAAGGTTAGTTTTGCAATAATTTCGCATTCCCCCAACTCGCGTGGTCATAACCATTGCCATTTCCGGCATCATTCACCTTAAGTGTGATGGTCGTAGCGTCTACTGGAATATCAACAGAAACGGATTCTGCGTTATCTGAACCGGTCAACGTCGCACTTTGATAGTACAATACGCCATCTAGTTCTACTTGGAATACTACCGAGCCAGAGCTACCCACTTCGTCATCAACACCAACACTCGCAGTAAAGCGACTGTATTGACCTGCAGAGATGGTATAAGTGATCGTTGAGTTCGCATGTACCCCCAATCCTTTGGCGAAGGTTTGCCCGCCTATTGAAATGGTGGTGCCATCTTGCGCTTCTCGCTCACCATTAGTCATATCTTTTTCGATAGAGCCCCAGCCGTTGGTCGAGCTGTCTTCCTGTAAGTCGCTAAGATACACGCTCGCTGGCGGTGTGGGCGAGCTTCCTGGATCCTCAGTCATAAATAGATTACCCGAACCGTTATCGGCTGGATGAATCCAATTGCTGCCACCGTCTGGGTCATAGGCAAAAGCCAATCCAGTATGAGGTCCGCTGCCACCATTGCCATTACTTAGCCTCAACTCAAACTGATGCCAACCAGGAGATAAGTTTAAGTTGCCAGTCGAGACCCGATCGCTCCAGAGGTCACTACTTAGCACCAACTGTCCATCAATCCATAGACGCGTTTTGTCATCATTGTTTTCACTGAAAGAAATCTGACCGTCGGCATCGTAGATATAACCGGTAAACACCTCGGTCGTATTACCAGCAATCGCATCTTCCGTTTCGCTTAATGAGGTTGTTATGGATGTTTTCGGGTTAGCATCGGTTTCATTAATATTCCCCGAAACGGTGCCATAAAACAGCCCAGGAACAGCGGCACCGCCCCCTTCACTTGGTGTGCGAAGCTTAGCGTCCTCCCCAAGAACCATGGTCACTACCGACTCCGTCACCCGCATCACTCACCACTAGCTTGAGCTCTTGCGCGCTACTTGGAATGTTCACTTGCACGTACTCGGCTACGTCACTTCCTCGTAATACACTACTTTGATAAGCCATCACGTCATCCAGCCAAACCTCGAACACGACGGAACCTGAACTGCCGTCTCATCATCAACACCGATGAAAGCTGTAAACTGATCGTAAGTGCCACCCGTCAGGCTGTACGTCACCTCTGAATAAGCATGAACACCGAGTCCTTTAGTAAATTCACTACCACCAATGGATATCGTTTGACCATCACCCGCAGCGTTTTCACCAACACTGGTGTCTTTTTCAATCGGTCCCCACCCATTGGTTGCGCTGGTTTCCGAAAGA
>ASHK01000187.1 GCA_000695745.1 Vibrio madracius
TCACTGCCTTTTCATTTATGCCGTTCTTTTTACTGCCATGTAAGCGAGCGCGACTAAGGCTTGTTTATATTCATTGTCAGGCACGATAGAAAGCGCTTCAATGGCCTTGTCCGCCTCTTTGAAGGCCATATCTTCAGTGTACTTCAATGAGCCGACACGATTCATTGTAGCCATAATGGTATCGAGCTTATCAATCCCATTACCCTTTTCAATCGCTTCGCGAATCATCGCACTTTCGTGCTCATTACCGTGTTGCATCGCATGAATTAGCGGTAATGTAGGTTTACCCTCAGCGAGGTCGTCACCTACGTTCTTGCCCATGTCTTCACCAGTAGAGGTGTAATCCATGACGTCATCAATAAGTTGGAACGCGGTTCCCAAGTATTTGCCGTAATTCTGCAGCGCCAGTTCGACTTCAGGGGAGGCATCGTTGAGGATGGCTCCAACTTGAGTTGCCGCTTCAAACAAACGTGCTGTCTTGGAGTAGATGACTTGCATGTAGCTTTCTTCAGAAGTATTTGGGTCATTACAGTTCATGAGCTGCTGAACTTCACCTTCTGCAATCACGTTTACTGCGTCACTCATGAGTTCCAAAATGCGCAATGAACCAAGGCCTGTCATCATTTGGAAAGAACGAGTGTAGATGTAATCGCCAACCAAAACGCTTGCCGCGTTACCAAAGGCGGCATTAGCCGTCGCCTTACCTCTACGCATATCAGATTCATCGACCACGTCATCATGTAGTAATGTTGCGGTATGGATGAATTCGATAAACGCTGCAGCCGTTGTATGTGCGTTACCTTGATATCCTAAAGCTTTCGCTGAAAGCAGTGCGAGCAGGGGCCTTAAGCGCTTGCCGCCACTACTTACAATATAGAAACCAAGTTGATTGATTAGACTAACTTCTGAGTTTAATTGTGCTTGTATTGTTTCATTCACTTTTGCCATATCATCGGCAGTCAGTGCTTGGATAGCTTTAAAATCCATTACGTACCCGGTTGAACTTAGAGCCAATAAGGCTTAGTCGTTGGTTATAATCTGTGAATAATACACTAAAAAACGTTGATTAATACATGGTGAAAGGGCATTATTGCCGCACTTTTCATTGGCGATTAGTGTTTCGCCAATTTTTTCAAAATATGGCTTGTCATAGGGTAATCATTCGCGTAGAATCTGCGCCCTATTGATGATTAGTTTAGCGCACACCCTATTTGTTGAAATAACAATCAAAAGGCTGTGCGGAAAAAGCGGAGTAAAATATGTACGCTGTTTTCCAATCTGGTGGTAAACAACACCGTGTAAGCGAAGGTCAAACTCTTCGTTTAGAGAAATTAGACGTTGAAACTGGTGCAACTGTTGAATTTGATAAAGTTCTTCTTGTTGCTAACGGTGAAGACATTCAAGTTGGCGCTCCTCTTGTTGAGGGCGGCAAGGTAGTTGCTGAAGTGGTACAACACGGTCGTGGCGATAAAGTAAAAATCGTTAAGTTCCGTCGTCGTAAGCACTCTCGTAAGCAACAAGGTCACCGTCAGTGGTTCACAGAAGTGAAAATCACTGGCATCAACGCTTAATTCGATTAGGAGAGTTTAACAATGGCACACAAAAAAGCTGGTGGTTCTACTCGTAACGGCCGCGATTCAGAAAGCAAACGTCTAGGTGTTAAGCGTTTCGGTGGTGAGTCTGTTCTTGCAGGTAACATCATCGTACGTCAACGTGGTACTAAGTTCCACGCTGGTACTAACGTTGGTATCGGTAAAGACCATACTCTTTTCGCTCTTACTGAAGGTAAAGTGAAATTCGAAGTTAAAGGTCCTAAGAACCGTAAATTCGTTAGCATCGAAGCTGAGTAATTTAGCCTTAAGCTAAATTATGAATAAGCTTTCTAGCTGAATTTAAAAAGCCTGCCGAGTCGGCGGGGTTTTTTATTTATATGGGCAGTCGATAGAGACAAGTCTCTAGGCAAAGTTTTATTGGAATAACTGGCTTTGCGTGATGGGGAATCGTCTCTGTCATCTGCTAAAATGTAGTGATAATTGATTGAGCCCACAAAGTGATTCTATGGTGTTTTCGGTAGGATGACTTTGGTGGTGGGTAGCGAAGAAGTAGTCGGAGTAAGAGATGAAGTTCGTTGATGAAGCGGTAGTAAAAGTCCAAGCGGGCGATGGCGGTAGCGGTGTCGTTAGTTTTTGGCGCGAAAAATCGTAGCGAAAGGTGGTCCTGACGGTGGCGATGGTGGCGACGGTGGCGACATCTATATCGAGGCAGATGAGAACCTAAATACGCTGATTGACTATCGTTTCCAACGCTTCTACGAAGCCGAGCGTGGCGAAAATGGTCGCGGTGGTAACTGTACAGGTAAGCGTGGTAAGGATAAGGTACTAAAAGTACCTGTTGGTACTCGTGCTGTTGATATTCACACCAATGAAATCGTTGCTGAAGTTGCTGAGCACGGCAAAAAAGTGATGGTTGCAAAGGGTGGCTGGCACGGTCTAGGTAACACTCGATTTAAGTCGTCTGTTAACCGTGCTCCACGTCAGAAAACTCTGGGTACTAAGGGTGAAATTCGCGAACTGCGTTTAGAGCTATTACTACTTGCTGATGTGGGTATGCTTGGTTTGCCAAATGCGGGTAAATCTACCTTTATTCGTGCAGTTTCTGCAGCTAAGCCAAAAGTTGCTGACTATCCATTTACGACACTGATCCCTAGTTTAGGTGTGGTGAGTGTTGTTCCCGAGAAAAGCTTTGTAGTAGCGGATATCCCAGGCTTGATCGAAGGCGCTGCAGATGGTGCGGGTTTAGGTATTCGTTTCCTTAAGCACTTAGAGCGCTGCCGAGTGTTGTTACACATGATCGATATTATGCCTATCGACCAAAGTAACCCAATCGAGAACGCACTCACGATCATTGATGAACTAGAGCAGTACAGCGAAAAACTGGCCGATAAACCACGCTGGTTAGTCTTCAATAAAGTTGATCTTATGCCAGAAGACGAGGCGAATGAAGTGATCCAAGAGATCCTTGACGCGCTTGGTTGGGAAGACGAGTACTTCAAGATCTCAGCTGTGAACAAGCAAGGCACGAAAGAGCTTTGTTATAAGCTTGCTGACTTTATGGAAACGCTGCCACGCGCTGAAGAAGAGATCTCTGAAGAAGAGAAAGT
>ASHK01000188.1 GCA_000695745.1 Vibrio madracius
TAGCCAGACTGTAAGAGTTTCAACGACTCTTCATATAATCGTGCGGATGGAATATCACGCAGCAAAGGAGCAAGATCTTCAATCGGTGCTGCCGTATCTTCTTCAATATCAAAGTCCAATTTGGCGGCAAAACGAATCGCGCGGAGCATACGCACGGGATCTTCACGATAGCGGACTTCAGGTTCACCGATAAGGCGAATCAGGCGATCTTCAAGATCTTCTATCCCGCCGGCATAATCATGAATCGAGTAATCTGCAATGTTGTAGTACATAGCATTGATCGAGAAATCACGGCGTTCAGCATCTTCATCGATGGAACCGTAGACATTGTCTCGCAGCAACATGCCTTCTTTACTCTGCTGAGAGACATTTTTCTCTTGCTCTTGATGGTGCCCACGGAACGTGGCGACTTCAATGATGTCGCGACCAAACATGATGTGTGCAAGACGAAAACGTCGACCGATGAGACGACAATTCCTAAATAGTTTTTTGATTTGCTCTGGCGTTGCGTTAGTGGCTATATCAAAATCTTTAGGTTGTTCTCCAAGCAGCAGATCACGCACGCCACCGCCAACGAGATAAGCGTCATATCCTGCACCATTTAGACGATACAAGACTTTTAACGCGTTTTCGCTGATCTGCTTGCGCGAGATGTTGTGTTCTTCTCGGTGATAAGTTTGCAACGAAAGCTCGTGATACACCGATTGAACTTTTTGAGAATTTTCTTTTTTATTCATAATATTAACGCAATTTAGGTTCGCGAAACGACGACGATTAGGCGTACATTTCGTGCCTGACGCATGAAATTTGCCGCTTATAATAGCTTAGAGAGCCTCGTTTGAGAATGGTGGTTTGATTTTGAGCTCATTTGGCAGTTGTAAAAGCCGCCAGTTTTCCACGCCCCACTGGATGATAGTCTCAAGGCTTTCTGTTTCAATACTGTTATCAATGTTGAAACCGAGAAAACGCATTGCATTAAGTAATGTGGGTCTTGGATTGTCTAAATCAATAGCAGTGGCGTGATTTTGTTTGGATAATTTGTTGCCATTATCATCAATTGCCAAAGGAAGGTGTAGGTAACTCACTGGTTCTACATCTAATGTCTTATATAAGCTAATTTGACGACCGGTGGGCTCAATAAGGTCAGCACCGCGAACGACTTCAGTCACGCCTTGATAAATATCATCGAGTACCACAGCAAGATTATACGCAAACAACCCATCGCGGCGTTTTATAATGAAATCTTCTTCAGCCAAAGCTTTCGGGATATTAAGTTGACCATAACGTTGGTCGATAAACGATTCGACAGGATAGCGCATTTTGAGTCGGACGGCACATGGGGTACTTGCCAGTAAGGTTTTATCGCGGCAAGTTCCGGAGTAATACCCTCCATGTGCTTTGATTTGTTTTCTTGTGCACTCACAAAGATACGCTTGTTGATTATTTATCCAGCGGTCTATCTGATCTTGATAAGCCTCTAATCGGGTACTTTGGTAAAGGACATCGCCATCCCAATGCAGCTGATAGGTGTCGAGTGTTTTTAAGATGAGCGAAGCCGCCCCTGCAACTTCACGCGGTGGGTCAATATCTTCTATTCTGACCAACCACTGACCAGAGTGACTTTTTGCTTGAAAATAGCTGCCTAGAGCGGCAATCAAAGAACCAAAATGAAGTGGACCTGAAGGGGAGGGAGCAAATCGACCGATATACATAGTATTTGTTTCGCATGAAGTTCTGGATCAAAAAAGGGAGCGTTAGCTCCCTTTTTCTTGTCGCTTATTAACCTTGCATCTGTCTTTCTTTGATTTCAGCAAGGGTCTTACAGTCGATACATAGATCGGCAGTAGGACGCGCCTCTAGACGACGAATACCGATCTCTATACCACACGATTCGCAAAAGCCAAACTCGTCCTCTTCGATCTTGTTTAACGTCTTCTCAATCTTTTTGATTAAGCGACGTTCGCGGTCACGGTTGCGAAGTTCAAGACTGAACTCTTCTTCTTGTGAAGCGCGGTCAACGGGATCAGGAAAATTAGCGGCTTCGTCTTGCATGTGGTGCACAGTTCGATCAACTTCTTCCCTAAGTTGGTTGCGCCAAGCGCTCAAAATTTTTGTAAAGTGCTCCATCTGAGCTGGTGACATATATTCTTCACCGGCTTTCTCTTGATATGGTTCAACACCTGCAATGGCTAGGATGCCTAGCGCTTTTTTCTTAGTTTCTGGCATGCAGCATCTCCTACTTACACCTAGTCAACTGTGCGTACAGTAATTTTAAGGCGGGTATCTATAGCAAAAAGAAATGCTGGTGGCAAATGAAGTTTGTTAAAGTTCTTATCAATGTGAAGTGAAATCACTTTTAGCTGAAATCGACTTTAGATAAGAGCGTAATTTCATTATCAAAAAACGCTGCCTTGTAACAAATGACCTCTACCCCTGCTTCCCTTGCTTGCTTGAGTAATTGTGAATATTTCGCATCTATATGGTGTGCCGCTGACACGTTTTCAATCCCTGAATGCAAAACAGCGAAAAATAATACAGCTCGATGTCCGGTTTGAACCATTTCTGTGAGCTCTCGCAAATGCTTTTGTCCTCTTGTGGTTTGTGCATCTGGAAAGTAGCCCTGACCGGTGGTGCTTGCATTATCAAGTAGTGTGACACTTTTTACTTCAATGTAGCAATCTGCGCGATCACTATCTTGTAATAAAATATCGATTCTGCTGTTTTCTTGGCCATACTTCACCTCAGTTTTTAAAGATTGATAGCCAGTCAGCTCCTCAATAACGCCATTTTCTATTGCCTCAACAACTAAAGTATTAGCCCTAACAGTATTAACGCAAATTTTATGACCTAAAGCAGTTTCAGTCATCTCCCAGCTATTTGGGTATTTTCGTTTCGCATTGTCAGAAGTCGAGTACCAAACGATAGAACCAGGCTCAGCACAACCCGTCATTGCCCCTGTGTTGGCACAGTGATGGTTATCTGTTCTTCGTTACTTAAATAAATATCAGCAAGAAAGCGTTTGTATCGTTTTATTAGCTTTCCTTGCTTTAAAGGAGGATCAAAGTGCATTTCGAGGCCATTTTTTATTAGAATGAGTGGTCACATTACAACATAAGGTCAAAGCGTTGTCACAGCTCCCTATAGAACAAGTGTTGCCTCAATATTTGAAGCGATTTCCTCATCGAATCAGATCATACTCAAGGCGGCGACTGGTGCCGGTAAGTCAACGTACTTTCCTGAAAAGCTTGTTGAAAGTGGACTGATAGACGGCAAAATTATCATGCTCGAACCGCGACGTATTGCGGCGAGGAATATAGCCATGTACGTCGCATCGCAGCGTAATGAAGCGGTAGGTCAAACCGTAGGATACCGAGTACGTGGTGAGAGTAAGGTCAGTAAGGATACAAAGTTAGAAGTTGTGACAGAAGGCATCTTAACTCGTATGTTGCAAGACGACCCAGAGCTGACGGGCGTGGGAGCGATTATCTTTGATGAGTTCCATGAGCGTAGTCTGCATGCCGATACCGCACTCGCTTTTTCTCTTGAAAGCCAGGAGGCGCTACGAGATGACTTGAAGTTGATTGTGATGTCAGCAACGTTGGAAGCCAATGATCTTCAACGCGTATTGCCAGCAGCTAGGTATATTGAGTCCAGTGGACGCTCTTTCCCTGTGGACATTAATTATGTGCCGATGAGCCGTAATGACAACCTTCCTATATTTATGGCAAAAAACATTGAGAGCTTGATGCTACGTGAGTCGGGTTCTTTGTTGGCCTTTTTACCTGGCGTTGGTGCTATCAAAAGAGTTGAAGAGCTTTTACTTCAGTCTGGTATTGAAGCGCAAGTCTGTCCTTTATATGGGCAATTGGATTTTAAAGCGCAGCAAAAGGCAATTCAGCCTGCTAAATCTGGAACGCGCAAAGTCGTTCTCGCCACCAACATTGCAGAAACCTCGTTAACCATTGAAGGTATTCGCCTTGTTGTGGACTCTGGATTGGAGAACCAATCTTGGTTTGATTTAAAACGGGCGTCTCAAGGCTTGAACAAACACGTATTGCACAATCATCAGCAATTCAGAGGGCAGGACGTGCTGGGCGAATAGAACCTGGACTTTGCGTGCGTCTATACAGTGAGACTCAGTTCAACTCACAACCTGAACAAAGTACGCCGGAAATTTTGCGCAGTGACCTATCAGCCTTGCAATTAGAGCTAACAAAGTGGGGCTGTTCTGATGCGATGGATTTGGCTTGGATTGACCCACCTAAACCAACGCATTTACAGCAAGCACAGTCACTGCTTCAAAAACTACAGCTTATCGACGAGATGGGTAAGCAAACCACACTAGGTCATCAAGCTCATGAATTAGGCGTTGAACCTCGACTTGCCAGTATGCTGTTACAGGCCAAGCAATTGGGGGCTGAAACGTTGAATGCAGCAATAGCGGTGTGTTGTTTGATTGAAGAACCTGAACGCAACGAGTTGGATCTAACCCAATCATTGACGCGATGGCAGCAAGGTTCACATCCTCGTCGCAGTGCACTTTCTCAAAGAGCGACAGTCGTGGCACAGCGCTTGTCGCATCGTTTCGTTTTAGGTGCGATCAACGAATCTTTACTCGGATTTGTCGCAGTGCTTGCATTCCCAGATAGAATAGCGGCAAGTCGCAATGTGACATCGGGGCACTACTTGTTAGCCAATGGACATGGGGCGAGTATAGATAGTCAGCATACACTAGCAAAATCATCCTATCTGGCGGTCGTTGATTTGATGAAAACAGGCCAGAGTAGCAGCCAGATTTTTAAGGCGTTGGCATTAGATATTGAGAGGCTCTCCACAACAGCACCGCAATTAATTGACGAGGTATCGGTCGTGGACTGGGATGATCAGAAAGGCCGCTTGATTGCTAGTGAACAACGTAAAATAGGTGCGATCGTTGTACATCATAAAGAGATTCCTGTGCCAGCAAATGCCGATGTTGAAGCGGCGTTGCTGGGTTATGTTAAGCGTAAAGGTATTGCGGCGTTGGATTGGAACGTTAATGCCCAAGCGTTGTGTACGCGAGTGATGTGCGCTTTAGAGTGGTTGCCTGAAGAGGGGTGGCCGGATATGTCTGAGCAGGCATTGCTGAACGAGCTTGATACTTGGTTGTTGCCATTTATGGTCGGTATCAACAATGCCAAACAACTAAAGAAGCTGGATGTAATGGAAGCACTCCAAGCCCGTCTAGGTTGGGATAAACAGCAACGACTCAATGAGTGGCTTCCGACGCATTTGCTAGTAGCCTCTGGTGGCAGAAAGGCAATTCATTACCAAGTGGGAGAAGCGCCAACTCTCTCGGTGAAGCTACAGGAAATGTTTGGAGAAAAGTCATCGCCCACTATTGCACAAGGTAAACAGGCCATAGTGTTGGAGCTGCTTTCTCCGGCCCAGCGCCCATTGCAGATAACCAGAGATTTAGCGGCGTTTTGGCAAGGCGCTTACAAACAAGTTCAGAAAGAGATGAAAGGGCGTTACCCGAAACACCCTTGGCCTGATGACCCAATGAATCATCAGGCAACGAATAAAACAAAAAGACAATTGAATTCATGACAGTAACCAAAAAGCTGGCACCTAGTGGTAAAAAGCCAGCACCAAGAAAAACCACTACAAAGTCAGCGGCTAAGCCGAAAGCGAAAAGCACCAAGCCAAAACGTAAACCGAGCAACAAAAAAGGAACAGCAGGTTGGGGTAAACGCTTATTGTCCATTGGGTGGAAACTGGCACTGGTGGGCGCAGTCGCACTCGGTGCGGTGTTTTATTACCTTGACCAAGTTGTCAAAGAGCGCTTTGAAGGGAATTTATTTGAATTGCCAACGGTGGTGTATGCGCGAGTGCTTGACTTGTCTGCTGGTGACGCGATTACCATTGCTCAGCTTCGCAATGAATTGGACGTCTTGAATTATCGCAAGGTTGCTCAGCCTCGTCATCCTGGTGAATACTCTTCGTCTTCCACCAAAATAGAATTAATTCGTCGTCCTTTTGAGTTTGCTGATGGTCCTGAGCCTGACCGTCATGTCATGCTGTACTTTAGTGATGGTACTTTGTCTCGGATTCAGTCCTTAGAAAAGAAAGGGGATTTGGGCTTTTTAAGAATTGAACCGAAAATGTTGGGAATGCTCGAGAAAAAAGCCGATGAGCAACGCTTGTTTTTAAGGCGCGATCAATTCCCGGAGATTATGATCGATGCCTTACTTGCAACCGAAGATCGTGACTTTTACCAACATGATGGCATCTCGCCAACCGCAATTGCTCGAGCATTTTTTGCCAACATTCGCGCTGGTCGCACGGTGCAAGGGGGCAGTACCTTAACGCAACAGTTGGCTAAAAACCTATTCTTAACTAGCGATAGAACACTCTGGCGAAAAGTGCGCGAAGTGTTTATTGCTCTAATTCTTGATTATCGCTACAGCAAAGACCAAATTTTGGAAGCGTACCTGAATGAAGTCTACCTTGGTCAAAGCCGAGGGGAAGCCATTCATGGTTTCGGGTTGGCCGCTCGTTTGTACTTTGGTCAGCCACTGCAAGAGCTGAGGATCGATCAGCTTGCCTTGTTGGTCGGTATGGTGAAAGGACCCTCTTACTATAATCCGATTCGTCACCCAGAACGTGCCAAAGAGCGCAGAGATTTGGTGCTACGTCTCATGATGGATCAAAATATGTTAACTGGGCGTGAGTTTGAAATGGCAGCGTCTCGTGACCTAGACTTGCAACGAAATCCGCAAATAGCCAGTCGTCAACCCGCTTATTTCCAGCAGCTGAATCGAGAGCTAGACCGCAAGCTAGGGGATAAGCTGCGCGGCGACAAAGGTATTCGAATCTTTACCTCTCTCGATCCTGTATCTCAAGACAAGTTAGAAAAGGCCATCGCTCAACGCATTCCTCAATTAGAGAAAACGTCAGGAAAAGGCCTGGAGGCTGCCGCTGTTGCCGTGGACCGCAATACTGGTGAGATACGAGCGATGGTTGGTGGCAAGCGCACTGGCTATAGTGGCTTTAACCGTGCTTTGAACGCGAGTAGACCAATAGGCTCGTTGGTCAAACCCGCCGTCTACCTCACGGCATTAGAGCAGCCACAACAATATGATTTGGCCTCGACACTTCAAGATACCCCACTAACCTTAAAGGGTAGTAAAGGTAATGTTTGGCAGCCGCGAAACTACGATCGTCAATTCCGTGGTGACGTGCCGCTTTATCAAGCTCTGGCGAAATCTCTCAATGTACCACTGTGCGCTTAGGAATGTCTTTAGGTATTAAATCTGTGTCCGATACGTTAGTTCGCCTTGGGGTTGACGCTAGCGAAATTAGACCCGTTCCATCGATGTTTCTTGGGTCACTATCATTAACGCCATATCAAGTCGCGCAGATGTTCCAAACGATCGCCAACTCAGGGCGTCAGGCGGATTTGTCGGCATTGCGCTCTGTGGTGACAGTCGATGGTGAAGTGCTTTATCGCTCTTTGCCAAAAGCACAGCAAAAAGTGCCTCAACAGGCTGCGTGGTTGACGACGTTCGCGATGAAGAAAGGGGTGGAAGAAGGAACGGGACGCTACCTTAATAGCCAGTTTGCTTGGGCGGCACTCGCAGGCAAAACCGGCACCAGTAATGACACTCGTGATAGTTGGTTTGTGGGTGTTGATGGCAGAGAGGTGACGACAATTTGGGTTGGGCGCGATGACAATAAGACCACAAAACTCACCGGTTCGAGTGGTGCACTGAGAGTGTACTCAGATTATTTGAGAGCTCGAATTCCTGAGAAGTTGACGTTACCGTGGCCGAAAGACATCAGCATGATTGGATTCTCAAAACAAAGTAGCGGAGCGCTTGAGCTTGATTGTGGTAGTCAGTTTAAGTTACCTGTTTGGGATGAAGGCGGCAAACTGAAAGCGTCCTGTGACAATCAACCCAAACAATGGATAAAAAACCTGTTTGATTGGTGATTTCAACTAAATTTAATTATGAAGAGAAATTGCTAATTAACTGATATATTGGATTTACCATAGTAAGAAGCGCTTTAGGGATGAATGTGAAACGCCTAACTCAATGGCTAGTAGCCGTCGCTCTCCTTTCCAACAGTGGACTGGTGTTAGCAACTGACAATACCGAGAACAACGCAAAAGAGCTTGATCGCCCTAAAATCGGGTTGGTCTTAGCTGGCGGGGGAGCGAAGGGTGCGGCGCACATTGGTGTGTTAAAAGCGCTAGAAGAAATGCACATTCCCGTTGATATTATTACGGGTACTAGCATGGGAGCGTATGTTGGTGGCCTTTATGCTACGGGGATGAGCGCGGATGAGATTGAGAGTTTCATCTATACCGTTGATTGGAATAACGGCTATCGTGATCGTGTGAGTCGAAGCCAACGCAGAGTTCGAGACAAAGAGTCGGAAGACCGCTATCAAATTCGAACGGATATTGGCTTACACTTTGGCTCGATTGAGGCACCAAAAGGTGTCGTGCAAGGTCAGAATATGTTGCGTATTTTACGCAAAACGACCGGAAACCTTCCCGAATTTAAATCATTCGATGATTTAGCCATCCCTTATCGTTCTGTCGCAACTGATATTTTAAAACTAGAGCCTGTCGTTCTGGATAAAGGCTATCTAGTGGACGCCATGATGGCGAGTATGTCTGTGCCCGGAGCACTGCCTCCTTATGAACTAGATGGTTATCTGTTGGTGGACGGTGGCGTGACCAACAATATGCCCGTCGAGCTCGCCAAACAGATGGGAGCGGACATCATCATCGCGGTCGATATCAGCAGTGACTACAAGACAAGAGAAGATTTCAATAGCTTCTTTACTGTTGGGGAGCAGCTGTCGAATTACTTGGTGCGTCGCAGTACCGAAGAGCAAATGCAAGCCTTGGATAGTAATGACATCCTAGTGCACCCTGATGTTGGCAAGATAGCTACCACGGATTTTTCTGCTATGCCGAAGGCTTATGATTTAGGTTATCAAGCCGCTTATCGCAATGAAAAAAAGTTAAAAGCTCTCACTGTCAACAGCGCTAAATTTCAGCACTATATTGACGTTAAACAAGCTGCGCGCAAGAAGCTAGTGTATGGCGATGAGAATGTTGTCGATAAAATTGTCATTAACAATCAGAGCCATTACAGTGATGAGTTGATAAAAAGTCGTTTAGGACTAGAAGCGGGTGAGGTATTAGAAACGGATGAGATAGAGCAACATATTGAAGAGCTCTATGCGCTGGATCGTTTTGAACTCATTACCTACCACTATGACGACAGTGATGGTGAGACTGAGCTTGTCGTTGATGTGAAAGAGAAGTCTTGGGGTCCCAACTATATGGACTTTCGTTTCTATCTTGAAGAAGACTTTAATGCCAACAGTTTCTACTCAATTGGTGTCACAACGAACTTTACCGATTTAAATGATCGTGGTGCTGAGCTGAGGGTAAACGCGGACTTTGGTACAGATAAGCGTGTTGAAGGTGAGCTGTATTCCCCTTTTATGTTCAACCAAGACTTCTTTTTACTGGCAGGGCTTCGTTACAACAGTGATAAACGTAACGTGCTGTGTCAGATAAATGCCACGGAAGATGGCTGCGTCGATCCCGCGCTTGAGGGCAATGACGATTTTGTTCCTGTGACCTATCGTGAATGGGAAGGAGAATTTGCGGTCGGTTATCAGCCAACACTGTGCAGGAGGTCAAAATTGGTGCTCGTTATACTACGGGTGAATCATTTGTATCGCCGTTGCCTTCTTCTGGAAAGTTCGACTTTGACCGCCGAGGATTCTTCGTCAACTACAAATTAGATACTCTGGATGATTACAGTTTGCCAACTAAAGGATGGCTGGTGAATTTGGAGTATTTACTCTCTAAGGACAGTGGCGACCAAAGTATCCACAATGATCCCTCAGACTTTTCTGATAATGCGTACGAAATTAATATTGCTACTAAATATGCAAAAACTTTCAATCGCAACACCTTTGTTGGCTCGTTCGATTATGAAATGATTGAGACAGAAAACGATTCCTTGCCAGTGAGTCCGAGAGAGCTTGGTGGCTTTCTGAATATGTCTGGTATCCCTCGTAATAGCTTGATTGGTCAAAACAAGCTCTATGGTAGCTTGGTGTATCGTTATCGTTGGTTCGATAWCGATTTTTGGTATGTTCCAATCACCTGTTTATTTAGGCGCTAGCGCCGAATATGGTGGCGTTTGGGATGGTGACCGCTTGCTGTCTAATGCTCCTCTGTATATGGCAGGATCCGTATTTGCTGGTATCGACTCTCCGGTTGGACCTATTATGCTGTCGTACGGTCAAGTAGAAACTGGCCTGAGATCGTTCTATTTGATTATTGGAGCCGCGTATTAAGCGTCGTTATCACTGCAAGTTATGTTGAACATAAATACTCTAAATGAAGGGTAGTATTGCAGCGACTTGCTGCAAATTTAGTCGCAAAATGCTTGTTTTTACTCAAACTTGCAATGTTGGTCAAAATGATAAGATTTTAATCTAACGTTAAATTTGCTATTCTTCGCCCCACAGTTTGGCCTCTCTGGCACTGCTGATTCAGTTACTTGATGACGAGATAAGGCAAGGGAGAGCCAAGTTTCCAAGGATGTCCACTCCTAATTCTAATTATTAAGGAGGGACCGCAATGAGAGGAAAAAGTCGTGCTTGAAGCCTACCGTAAACACGTCGAAGAGCGTGCTGCCGAAGGAGTTGTACCAAGACCCCTAGACGCCGAACAAGTTGCTGGACTTGTTGAGCTGTTAAAGAACCCACCTCAGGGTGAAGAAGAGTTTATTCTAGACCTCCTCGAGAACCGTATTCCACCTGGTGTTGATGAAGCTGCTTATGTTAAAGCAGGTTTTCTGACGGCTATCACTAAGGCGAAGTCGAATCGCCACTAGTGAGCCGTGAAAAAGCAGCTGAACTCCTTGGCACTATGCAAGGTGGCTATAACATCGAATCACTGATTGCTTTGCTTGACGATGCAGCGCTAGCGCCAATTGCCGTTAAAGCCTTGTCTCATACGCTACTGATGTTTGACGCTTTCTACGATGTAGAAGAGAAAGCAAAAGCAGGTAATGCCTACGCAAAACAAGTTCTAACGTCTTGGGCTGAGGCCGAATGGTTCCTGTCTAAACCGGAACTACAAGAAAAAATTACGTTGACAGTATTCAAGGTGACGGGTGAAACCAACACGGATGATCTGTCGCCTGCACCTGATGCATGGTCTCGTCCAGATATTCCGGTACATGCGTTAGCGATGCTGAAAAACGTGCGTGATGGTATTGAACCGGATCAACCAGGTTCAATCGGTCCAATCAAACAAATTGAAGCACTAAAAGAAAAAGGTCATCAACTTGTTTATGTTGGTGACGTAGTAGGAACCGGTTCCTCTCGTAAATCCGCAACCAACTCCGTGTTGTGGTTTATGGGTGATGACATTCCAAACGTACCTAATAAGCGTGCTGGTGGTTATGTCTTAGGTGGCAAGATTGCGCCAATCTTCTTCAACACAATGGAAGATGCAGGGGCGCTGCCAATTGAAGTGGATGTGACTAAGCTGAACATGGGTGACGTGATTGACGTATATCCATACCAAGGGAAAGTATGCAACCACGATTCAGGTGAAACCTTAGCAGAGTTTGCACTAAAAACAGACGTACTGATTGATGAAGTGCGTGCTGGTGGTCGTATTCCACTTATCATTGGTCGTGGTCTTACAGATCGTGCTCGCCAATCTCTAGGCCTTGAGCCGTCAGACGTTTTCCGCCGCCCTGTTGCCGTTGAAGAGTCAAATGCTGGCTTTACACTGGCTCAGAAAATGGTGGGTAAAGCGTGTGGTGTTGAAGGGTTCGTCCGGGCACTTATTGTGAGCCGAAGATGACGACGGTGGGTTCGCAAGATACGACAGGTCCAATGACGCGTGATGAGCTAAAAGACTTAGCATGTCTTGGCTTCTCAGCAGACCTAGTCATGCAGTCATTCTGCCACACCTCAGCGTATCCAAAACCAGTAGATGTGAACACTCACCACACATTGCCTGATTTCATTATGAACCGTGCAGGTGTGTCACTGCGTCCAGGTGATGGTGTTATCCACTCTTGGTTAAACCGTATGCTTCTGCCTGATACTGTTGGTACAGGCGGTGACTCACATACTCGTTTCCCTCTAGGCATTTCTTTCCCAGCGGGTTCTGGTTTGGTCGCGTTTGCTGCGGCAACTGGAGTGATGCCTCTGGATATGCCAGAATCTATCCTTGTTCGCTTTAAAGGTGAAATGCAGCCAGGTATCACACTTCGTGACCTTGTTCATGCGATTCCTTACTATGCTATCCAGCAAGGTCTACTGACGGTTGAGAAAGCCGGTAAGATCAACGAGTTCTCTGGTCGTATCCTAGAGATTGAGGGCGTTGAACATCTCACTGTTGAGCAAGCATTCGAACTTTCTGATGCTTCGGCTGAGCGTAGTGCTGCAGGTTGTACCGTTAAACTGTCTCAAGAGTCCATCGAAGAGTATTTGAATTCAACATCACTATGCTTAAGTGGATGATTTCAGAAGGCTATGGTGACCGTCGTACTATCGAACGTCGTATTGTTGCAATGCAAGAGTGGCTGGCGAGTCCTGAACTAATGCAAGCAGATAGCGATGCAGAATACGCACATGTTATCGAGATTGACCTTGCAGACGTGACGCAGCCAATCCTTTGTGCACCAAATGACCCTGATGATGCTCGTCTACTTTCTGAGGTGCAAGGGACAGAAATCAACGAAGTCTTCATTGGTTCTTGTATGACTAACATTGGTCACTTCCGCGCAGCTGGTAAGTTGCTTGATAAGTACAATGGTCAACTAGATACTCGCCTATGGATTGCTCCGCCAACGAAAATGGATCGTGACCAGCTAACAGAAGAAGGCTACTACGGTATCTTTGGTCGTGCTGGGGTTCGTATTGAAACTCCGGGATGTTCTTTGTGTATGGGTAACCAAGCGCGTGTGGCTGACGAAGCGACAGTTATGTCTACGTCGACTCCGTAACTTCCCGAACCGTCTTGGTACTGGTGCTAATGTATACCTAGCGTCAGCTGAACTTTCTTCAGTCGGTGCAATCCTAGGTAAGATTCCAACGAAAGAAGAATACCTAGAGTACATGAAGCAGATTGACCCAACAGCAGCAGATACATACCGCTATCTAAACTTCCACCGTATGGGGCAGTACACAGAGAAAGCAGACACAGTTATCTTTCAAGAGCCTGCTTAATGGTGAATTATAGAGCTTACTAAGAGCTCTATACTGAATAGCAAAACGGCCACTTTGAGTGGCCGTTTTTTATGCGCTGAGTTAGTGATGTTATCTAGGTTAATTGGTCAGCAATTTTTGCAGCTTGTCGCGTAGAGCAACAATATGATCACGCTCTGGGCCTAGTCGGTGACAATGGTCGAGTATATATTCTACGGAGCTCAGTACTGTACGCCAACGAGGGGTTTTGGGTAATGTTTCCAAGCGTAAGTACTTATCCAGTGTGCGAGTCTGTAAGGTGCTGCGGTCGAGATAAACACGCCATAAACCACTTTGTTCAGCAAAGGCAAACTTACTTTGTCCGGTAACACTTTCCCAATACTCTAGAGAGTTGGTCATGGTATCGACTAGCAACTCACGCATCATTTCAGGACGCGATTTCTCTTCGTCGACGGCTTTATCCGCCAATTGAGTAAATTCGCCCCCAAGTTCCTTGAGTTCCAGCAGTTTCGCTTTGTCACCTTCAATGGCGTAGCGCGACAACGCATCGATAGCCGTTTCAAGATTCTTCACACGCGTTTGATCAAGGGATTGCCCTTGTTCGAAGATATAGATGCTCTTGAGTCCTGAGCCTTCAGGTAAGGTGAGAATGTCGGTGTTGATGTGCTGGCGTACATCATCGACAAAAATATCGATATCTCCGCAATAATGCTCCTGAGACAAATGGATAAATTTAGGGGCAATAAGATCTTCAACGTTGGAGCGTTTGAGCTGCTCAACACTGCGTTTAAACATACGTCCGGCACTTTGGTTAGCAAATTGTACCTTGAGGTCTTCTCGGATACACAGAATGGCTTCTGGTGCACTATCGAGTTGCTCGATTAAACGCCCTTGTGTTTCTAACAAGCTAGCTTCAACCAATGCACGCTGTTTGATTTCATACTTGAGAAGTTGATTTTCAGCGCGTCG
>ASHK01000189.1 GCA_000695745.1 Vibrio madracius
AAGAGATTAATCGTGAGAACAAGACCATTACGCTTGGTGAGCTACGAGACGAACATAATGAGCTACTGATGCCGAGTCGTGATATTGCTTACGATATCCTAGTGCTTGCGATTGGCTCTACGTCTAACGACTTCAACACCCCAGGTGTACGTGAAAACTGTATTTTCCTAGATAGTCCAGAACAGGCTCACCGTTTCGTACGGAAATGAACAATGAGTTTTTGAAGTTACACGCGAAAAATGGTCACGGTACAGTGGACATCGCTATCGTTGGTGCTGGTGCAACAGGCGTAGAATTGTCTGCTGAGTTACACAATGCCGTTAAAGAGCTTCGCACTTATGGCTTTGGTGATCTTGATTCGAGTAAGCTTAACGTGAACTTAATTGAAGCAGGCGAGCGAATTCTACCGGCACTACCACCGAGAATTTCAAGTGCAGCGCACTCTGAGTTGACTAAACTAGGCGTTACAGTTCGTACCTCTACTATGGTGACTCAAGCCGAAAAAGACGGTTTAACGACTAAAGATGGCGAAAAGATTCCTGCGCAAATTATGGTTTGGGCTGCAGGCATCAAAGCACCAGATTTTATGAAAGATATTGCCGGACTGGAAACGAACCGTATTAACCAATTAGTGGTGAAAGACACCCTGCAAACCACACGTGATGACGATATTTTTGTTATCGGTGATCTTGCTCAGTGTACACAGGCAGATGGTAAGTTTGTTCCGCCACGTGCTCAAGCTGCACACCAAATGGCGAGCCGTGCCTTTAGCAATATTGTCGCCAAGTTAACAGACCGCGAGCTCAAACCATACGTGTATAACGATCATGGTTCGTTAGTGTCATTGAGTCGTTTCTCAACGGTGGGAAGCTTAATGGGTAACTTAACCAAAGGCTCGATGATGGTGGAAGGGCGAATTGCTCGCGTCGTTTATATCTCCCTGTATCGAATGCACCAAGTGGCGCTTCACGGTATGGTGAAGACTGGATTGATGATGCTGGTAGGTCGTATTAACCGCGTGTTAAGACCAAATCTAAAATTGCATTGATACCCCAACAAGAGGCGCTGGAAAGCGCCTCTTTTTTTATTCTCGGTTTGCTATGACGGTCGAGGGGCACCAGAGAATACACCCATCCCGCCTTTGGTTTACCCTCAAAAACAAAGCGATTTTGTGCCACACATTCATAGGTTGCACCAACTCGCTGCGCAAGTTGGTGGCTTGGGATATTCTCCGGATCACAAACTATCTCCAACCGAGTGAGCAGTAAGTGGGTAAAGCTAAACTCGATCAAGGCATCTAGCGCTTCATGTGCGTACCCCTGTTGCTGCGCACTGTCTTTTAGCCAATATCCAATACTTCCCATATTGAAGGTGTGATAGAACTCGTTTAACGCCACCATCCCCAGAAACTGGTCATCCTGGCGGTCAAAGAGGGCAAAACCAAAAGCGATGGCTTTCACCCAGTTAACTCGTGTCGCGCTGATAAATTCCATTGCTTCATTATGAGTAAAGTCTTTGTGGCACCAATCGACCCATTGATGTAGTGAAGGAGAGGTTTGAATGGCCGTAGAGAGTTGCTCAGCGTCATTGAGTTCAAGTAATCGAAGGCATAATCTTTTGGTATAGATGGTGTAATGCGTATTCATAATGCCTTGGAAGGGAGGTTAAATTGAAAAAGGGCCGTATTTTAGGCCCTTGTTATATTAGTTCGGTACTCTTCGTACTTGGATGATCATTCCCATTAACGGATGATCAAGGTAGTGAGTCTCACTGCTTCTCATACGACGTTTCTGGTCAAAGCGATAATCCTTAAGAAACGTTTGTACTTCGCGTTGTGGTTCGATGGACTGTAAGTTACCTGCGATCACGTTACGGTCATCGGTTGTTACTTCAGTCGTTATGTCTTCAGTCGTTGATATCGGCGCTTGTGTCGTTACCGAGTCAGAGACAATCACTTCTTTTGTACTTGGTGAGCGCAAATCAAGCTGAGCTTCAGCATACAGATAATGTTGAACATATATTTGTAATTTGCCGTCTAACTCGTACAAAGGCTTATCGATAGCGACCTCGGTGACACCATCAACGGGGCTCGTCACATTAGTAGTGCTGCCTTTTTCGGTACCATCGGCATTGAAGCTACCAGAGTAATCTTTACCTGCGCGAATATGGAAAATTGGCGCAGAACCTCTACCGTTATCACCTTGACGCCAAGCCTTATGAAGCAAAACCGTATAGCCAGCGTGATTCTTTAGCTTAGCGGCTTCATCATTTAATTGGTATGAAGAGTATGGCAGCATTTGAACGCCTTTCGACGCACGATAACTGGCATCGTTCATTGAACCTGCGCGACTAAAGTCTATTTGTGGCATGCTGTTTGGCCAAGACTCGTTTACTTTTTCAGGTTTACCGCACGTTTGAAAACGATCACTTCTATATCAAAT
>ASHK01000190.1 GCA_000695745.1 Vibrio madracius
GGCTAAAGTTGTTCTCTAGACGTTCAATAGCCTGGCGACCAGCTTCTTCTGATTGTCCAGTCACTTGAGCAAAGGCTGCGGCAAGGTCATCGCGGTAAAAGTCATAAGAGTCACGTTCTTCTAGCCATGATGACCCTGATAACTCTTCAAATACTTGGTGGAATTCTTGTAGTTTGCCACGAGCATCCAGATCTCGTTCGAGATCGGCTATATGAGCGTGATCGCCTGAGTATCCCATTTTCTCGTTAAATACTTTAAGGAATACTTTTAGGATGGCATCTTCTTTATCATCGGTATCGGCACGACTATCGATGTTAAATAGAATGACGTTGTTTTCCTTGTTGATTGCACGGCGCATATCACCAAGTAGCATTTGGTCTTGTTCAAGTTTTTCTTCGAAGAAGTCGATTGCACGTTTGCTTTTGCCATCATGGTTTGTCTCTACGTTCTTTAGCAAGTAGGACATAATTTTAATGAAGTGCGATTTACCAGAGCCGAAGAAGCCTGAAACCCAAATGCCAGACTTACCTGTCATTGATGCTTTTTTAGGATCATCGACGGATGGCATGTAATATTTGAAGAACTGCTCAATATGGCCCTTAAGCTCGGCAGTGATTACGTATTCGTCTAATTCGACAAAGACGGTATCATTTTCAACTTGATCGGCTTTTACCACGCCATTGATAGGGCGGGTAATGTCTTTAGTAAATAGCTTCTGTAACTGCATGATGGTTTCCTAGCTAAACTTTATTTTAATTTGTTTGTGTGATGGTTACTCTGAGAATTTAAACGGCACTTTGTAACCAGTAGCACATTATTTAATTGAATTATGCGAGCTTAAAAGCGCGATAATAGTTATTTGATTCGACGCGCCCGAATGGTTTTAGCGCAGCACCATCGTATTCTCCTGGGTAGAACATGACGGTAGGCACTTGACCAACTTTAGCGTGCAAAGCATTGAGTAGTCCGTGCCCGCGAACGATAGGCCATACACTGCCTAAACCGTGAAGTAGGATAAAATCACAATTGTCGATGTTTGCTTCATTGACGATAAATTCTGCGACTCGGTTTTGTTCTAAAGGACCTTTTAGCGCTTTGAAAAGGGCATCATCACCTTTTTCAAACTGCATTTTAAATGCTTTATCAAGGAGGCGGCGCGACTCTAAAAGTTTCACGATCATTTCGAATAAGTTAATGCTCGCGAACGTATACCCACGATTGCTCAGTTTCTTTTCGAGTATGGCGATATGTTCACGCACGGCGATTTCATGCTCTGGTTTGTAATCGAAAATGTAGAAACCGATCTCACCGCCAAGTTCTTTATT
>ASHK01000191.1 GCA_000695745.1 Vibrio madracius
TCCGCTGTTTTTCTCCTTGCTTATTATCACATTGAGCTTTGTTCCTGTGTTCGCGCTTGAAGGGCAGGAAGGCAAAATGTTCTCACCACTCGCTTATACCAAGACATACGCCATGGCAGCAGCTGCGGGTTTAGCCATTACGTTGGTGCCTGTGCTGATGGGGTACTTTATTCGTGGGAAAGTGCTGCCCGAACATAAAAACCCCGTCAACAAAGCGTTGATTGTCTTGTATCGACCCATGCTTAACCTAAGCCTTCGTTACCCTAAGTCGATGATTGTACTGGCTATCGCTTGATGGGGTCGGCTTTCTATCCGACCAGTAAGTTAGGTAGTGAGTTTATTCCGCCTTTGGATGAAGGGGATTTGATGTACATGCCAACGACTTATCCTGGTATCTCGATTGGTAAAGCACGTGAACTGCTTCAACAAACCAACAAGTTGATCAAGACCGTTCCTGAAGTCGAGACTGTGTGGGGCAAGATTGGTCGTGCAGAAACTGCCACTGACCCAGCCCCTTTAACCATGATTGAGACCACCATCCAATTGAAGCCTCGCTCAGAGTGGCGAGATGGCGTCACCACAGAATCACTACGTAAGGAGTTTGATGATTTGGTTCAGTTCCCAGGGCTAACAAATGCGTGGGTAATGCCAATTAAGACGCGTATCGACATGTTGGCTACGGGGATAAAAACGCCAATTGGTATCAAGATCGCCGGACCTGATCTCAAGGTCATTGAGGAGATAGGTGCCAATATCGAACCTATCCTCAATACGATTCAAGGTACGGTGTCGGTATATGCCGAAAGGGTAGCGGGTGGGCGATATGTCACGATTGATATCAAACGGCTCGTCGCTGCGCGTTATGGTCTGAACGTCAGTGATATTCAGCAAGTGGTGTCAACGGCAGTGGGTGGTATGAATGTGGGTGAGACGGTGGAAGGTTGGAGCGATACCCAATTAACGTTCGCTACCCACAAGATTATCGTGATTCGGTGGTGAAGCTACAGAACCTGCCACTGGTTACACTAAATGGTGCTCGAATAGCGTTAGCCGATGTGGCGGAAATTCGCTATGAAGATGGTCCGCCAATGATTAAGACCGAGAATGCCCGTCCGAACGGTTGGGTGTTTGTTGATATTGCTGAGCGCGATCTTGGGTCATATGTCACCGAAGCTCAAAACACTGTGGCGGAGCAGTTGTCGCTACCTGCGGGGTACTCGTTAACGTGGTCTGGTCAATATGAGTATATGGAGCGCGCCAAAGAGCGTTTAAGTGTTGTTGTACCTGTCACTCTCTCCATCATTATGTTGCTGCTTTATCTTAGCTTCAGAAGAGTAGGCGAAGTGCTAGTCATTATGGGAACACTGCCGCTCGCTATGGTCGGTGGATTGTGGCTTATGCACTACCTTGGATACAACTTCTCGATTGCTGTCGGAGTGGGCTTTATTGCACTTGCTGGGGTCGCTGTTGAGATTGGGGTCATTATGCTGGTTTACCTAAACCAAGCATGGCATGAACGCAAACTAGCGGCACAAGAAAATCAAGCACCATTAACGCTCGACATGCTCACTGAGGCAATTCGCGAAGGCGCAGGGCTGCGCGTACGTCCGGTCATGATGACGGTATTAACCGTCATCATCGGCCTTATTCCAATTATGTACGGCTCAGGTACTGGCTCTGAGGTGATGCAACGTATTGCCGCGCCAATGATTGGCGGGATGGCGTCTGCTTTGCTGCTCACATTGCTGGTCCTTCCGGCTATCTACAAGTTGTGGAAATCAAAAGAAACTCACCAATAACCGTTAGCGGCCTCTCATACCGAGGTTGCCAATCACTTATTCAAAAAGGAAGCAATCATGAAAAAAACACTGATGACATTAGCGCTTACTATCGCTTCAACACTGTGATGGCAGAAGGTATGGATCATTCAAAAATGGGTCACTCCAATATGGACCACTCCAATATGGATCATGGCATGATGAATCATTCTGATAAGGACAACGCTAAAATGGACCATAGCAATATGATGAACATGGATGGGATGTCTGCTGTGGGGATGCCTGCCAAGGGTGCGAAACCCGACAAAGTGGTGCATGTTATTTTATCGGACGACATGAAAATCACTTTTAAGCGTGATATTAAGATAGAACCCAATGACGTCGTTCAGTTTGTGGTCATGAACACTGGCAAAATCGACCATGAGTTTTCTATCGGTTCTATTGCAGAACAATTGGAACACCGTGACATGATGAAATCGATGCCAGCGGGACATGACCATCATGGTATGGGCAATGTGGTTTATCTTGAACCAGGCAAAGCCGGACAGTTGCTGTGGCATTTTCATGGTGAGAAACAAGTCGAGTTTGCTTGCAATATTCCAGGTCATGCAGAAGCTGGGATGGTTAAGAGCATTACGTTGTAATAGGACTGTGTTTCGTTAGTAAAAGTGCCCTAGAAGATAACTTCAAGGGCACTGAGGTCAGCAGAAAGCCTTGTCAGCAAGCTACCAACAGCCTATTTGTTCGGCGGCGTACCTTCGGCGTTCGACATAATGGCATCTATTTGAACGACCGCATTGGACGGTAAACTGGATACGCCAATGACGGTCAATGCAGGCAATGCATCATTGAAATAGCTTTTCAATACTTCTTCTAGTGCACTCAGATCATTCATGTCTTTTAGCTGAATGTTGAGTTTAACAATATCATCCATCACATGATCGATATTTTCTACGATAGCTTTAATGTTTTCAAAGCATTGCATCGCTTGTTCTTTTGCCCCTGACGCAACAATTTTACCGATCGAAGGGTCAATTGGCAGTTGCGCTGAGATATTGTTGTAGTGAGAGAAGGCGACGCTTTGCGTCGATAGGGCGTTTAACGGTGCTTTGTCGGTATTGGTTGCCTTAATAACAATGCCGTGACGGTCTTCAACCAATTGAGGTGGCGTACCATCACCGTGAGAAACGGTTGCATCGATTTGTACTAGTGCATCCAGCGCTAAGCCTTCCACCACCACGGTGGAGCGTGCTGGTAGGTAATTAACGGCACGAGCTATAGAGGAATCTGGGAAGAAGGTTTTATACACTTCGTCAACGGCCTCAAGATCGTCCAACTTGGTGATATGAATATTTGTTTTGACGATATCATCCATCGGCACGTCAACACTCTCTAGTATCGTTTTGATATTGCGCAGACATTGCTGTGTCTGCTCTTTTATTCCACCCGGTACGAGGTTTCCCGATTTTGGCTCGATCGGTAGCTGCGCTGAAATATGATTGTAGTGAGAAAAAGCAACCGTCTGACTGGAAAGGGGAGTGAGCGGTGCGTCAACCGTATTTCGAGTTAATTTCACTAAATCACAA
>ASHK01000192.1 GCA_000695745.1 Vibrio madracius
GAACTTGCAACACAGATGGCGTTAGATGCGATCCAATTGTTAGGCGGGAATGGCTATATCAATGAATATGCAGCAGGACGTTTGTTGCGTGACGCTAAGCTATATGAAATCGGTGCCGGCACATCAGAAATCCGCCGCATGCTTATTGGCCGAGAGCTATTCCAAGAGTCTCAATAGCGGAGGGATTTATGGCTAAAATTGTCAGTAAAGTGAAGCCCAATTCAGAGCTTTATCTAAAAAACCAAAAAGCAATGAATGCGCTTGTGACGAAGCTTGAGACCGATCTTTCAACCATAACGAAAGGCGGTGGTGAAAAAGCCATTCAACGTCAACGCGCAAAAGGAAAGCTTCCGGTTCGCGAACGTATTGATGCCCTGCTCGATCAGCATTCTGATTTCCTTGAAATTGGTCAATTTGCAGCATGGGAGGTATACGAGGACAAAGTACCTTGTGCAGGAGTCGTCGCTGGAATTGGTACGGTTTGCAACACTCAATGTATGATCATTGCTAACGATCCCGCCGTTAAAGGCGGAACCTACTACCCGCTGACCGTCAAAAAGCACCTTCGAGCCCAAGAAATAGCGGCGCGATGCCACCTTCCCTGTCTCTATCTTGTTGACTCTGGGGGAGCAAATTTGCCTCACCAAGCCGAAGTATTTCCAGACAAGGATCATTTCGGACGCATTTTCTTTAATCAAGCTCGAATGTCAGCGAAAGGAATACCGCAAATCGCTGTGGTTCTCGGCCTATGTACCGCTGGCGGCGCGTACGTTCCCGCTATGGCTGACGTATCCATTATGGTCAAAAATCAAAGTACGATTTTTCTCGCAGGCCCCCCTCTTGTAAAAGCAGCGACCGGAGAAGAAGTAACCGATGAAGAACTCGGCGGCGCGGACGTACACTGTAAAAAGTCCGGTGTCGCTGACTATTATGCCCACAACGAACAACATGCTTTGGAGTTAGCACGACAAGCCGTTTCAAGCACTAACACAAACAATACGTTGCCAGCAGATCACACCGCGACAAAGACCGGTCACCTAGTTATGACCCAACCGAGATATACGGAATTGTAAACAGTGACTTAAGACTGTCTTTCGATGTTCGTGAAGTGATAGCTCGAATCGTCGATGATTCTGAGTTTGACGAGTTCAAAGCACTTTACGGCGCAACCTTAGTCTGTGGTTTTGCTCGAATTGATGGACGGCTCATTGGAATTGTTGCCAACAACGGCATCTTATTTTCCGAGTCTGCTCAAAAAGGCGCGCATTTTGTTGAACTGTGCGCCAAACGTAAAATCCCGCTGCTGTTTCTGCAAAATATCACTGGCTTTATGGTTGGTAAGCAATATGAAGAAGGCGGTATAGCAAAACATGGCGCGAAACTGGTCATGGCGGTCTCATGTGCCGATGTGCCCAAGTTCACTATCATCATTGGGGGTTCATATGGCGCAGGCAATTACGGCATGTGTGGCCGAGCCTACGACCCGACCATGATGTGGATGTGGCCAAATGCGCGTATCTCAGTGATGGGGGGATTACAAGCGGCCAACGTACTCACTCAAGTAAAACGTGAGGTGAAGAAACGTCACAATCAACAATGGCCTGAACAGGAGGAGCAAAGCTACAAACAAACTATCGTCGACCGCTATAACAATGAAGGCCATCCCTATTACGCCAGTGCTAGGCTTTGGGACGATGGCATTATTGATCCCAAAGACACACGCCGTATTTTGACGCTTGCGCTGCGTGCTACTGATAACGCTCCTATCCCCGATAGTGAGTTTGGCATCTTTCGAATGTAACGGGCGGCGGCTATGACTGAACTTAATACTATTCAATTTACTGTCGACACCAAAGGAGTCGCTCATCTGACGTTAGATCGTCAACACAAAAGCAATGCCTTTGATGATGCGATGATTGCCGATCTGCTCAATGCACTGCATCGTGTTGGCAACGACAAGAATATCCGCTGCTTAGTATTACGTGGTAACGGAAAACATTTCTCCGCTGGGGCTGATTTAGCCTGGATGAAATCCATGGCTAACAAAAGTCAAAACGAAAACTTGCAAGATGCCCAAAAACTTGCCGAACTAATGACGCGCCTAGACACGCTAACGATCCCAACCGTAGCCGTCGTTCAAGGTTCGGCATTTGGCGGAGCTTTAGGGCTGCTGTGCTGCTGCGATGTGGTGGTTGCTCATGCCGATTGTCGATTCTGTCTTAGCGAAGTGAAACTTGGACTTGTTCCAGCGACCATTGGACCTTACGTTATTCGTACCATAGGTGTCCGTTATGCTCGACGTTATATGTTGAGTGCTGAAGTCATGGGTGCCCCTCAAGCTCTGGAGCTTGGAATTGTCCACGAGGTACTACTAGGTAGTAAGATTGACCCCTTCGTGGATACACTGGTCGATAAATTCGTTGCCAATAGCCCAAACGCAATAGCAAACACAAAGGCTTTGATTCAGTACTGCCACAACCATCCGATCAATCCTCCATTGATCGATTTCACAAGCCAAGTTATTGCCGATGCTCGTACCTCTTCTCAAGGTCAGAAAGGTCTGCAAGCCTTCTTCGACAAAGTGCCGCCTATCTGGAAACAAGAGGAGTAAATTCTAATGGCTACTCTTCCTGCTCCTTTCCTTCCTAGTCACGTTAATATTGTTGAAGTGGGTCCGCGAGATGGATTACAGAATGAAAAGAGCGTAGATACGTCACATAAAGTAAACCTAATCAATCAACTCACTACCGCTGGGCTAACACATATTGAATCAGGGGCGTTTGTGGCGGCAAAACGTATCCCTCAAATGGCGGACTCAACCAGCGTTTTTCAACAAATAACCAAGAAGGAAAACGTCACCTACTCTGCCCTAACGCCTAATTTACAAGGCTTCGAGGCGGCTCTCTCGGCAGGTGCTGACGAAGTGGCCGTATTTACTTCCTGCTCTGAGTCTTTTACTCAGCGAAACATTCATTGCTCAATTGAAGAAAGCATTCAACGGTTCATTCCCGTCATTGAAGCTGCTCATCAACACAACATAAGAGTTCGTGGCTACCTCTCCTGCATCGTAGATTGCCCCTATGAAGGTAAAACCAAGCCTGAACAAGTGTCCGCTATCAGCGATGCCCTAATAGAGTTGGGCTGTTATCAGGTGTCACTAGGCGACACCATAGGTACAGGAACACCACTGAGAATAGCTAGGGTGTTAGAAGCTGTCTTGGATAATGTCCCCACATCGCAATTGGCGGTTCATTTTCACGATACGTACGGGCAGTCGCTTGCCAATCTTTATCAAGCGCTACTAATGGGTATTGAAACCATAGACAGCAGCGTCGCCGGACTTGGTGGGTGCCCCTACGCCGATGGAGCGTCTGGAAATGTGGCAACTGAGGATGTGCTCTATCTCTGCCATGAGTTGGGAATCGCAACAGGTGTGGACCTTGAGTCTGTCGCCCAAGCTGGTTGGACAATCTGTAACGCACTGAACAAAGAGCCAGCATCAAAAGTGTCACTGGCTCTAAGGGCGAAGCAAGGTCAACGTTAATTAGTAGCTATTGCTTAAGTCATAAACACGTAGCGTCGATAGCAGTGTCTCTAACTCCTCACCAATATAGTTAACCTGATAAGGCTCATTAGGCAACAAAGTAAAACTGGAATCACTAAATCGCCCAGAACCGTCGTGCTCCAAATGAACGAAAAACGCAGGTTTATCGGAGGTTAGTATTATCGCTCGTTCGTCGATCTCCACTTGGATTTTAGCTTTGTTAATGGCCAACTGTTTCACTTCCGGTTTAGCAAACCAAGTATTCTGACTCCACTCACCTTGAGATTCGAAGCGGACAAAGAAGAAACCCTGGTCAGCTCTCGTCTGCCACTGCGATTTGTTCAACGACCAAACTTCTTGGTTTTCATCCGGTGCGATATCAAGGTTCAAATTCCAGTTGCCAAGTGATTCACCATTCCAACTCATCCACACCACTTCACCAGTGACCTTCTCTTGAGTTCTTCGGTTGTTAACCAGCCTCAAGGTCAAGGCATCGTCAGTCTCAACAAATGGCACATAGGTAGGAGCAAATACACGTTTAGCATGATAATGAAGTTGTTTCCAACGACCGCTGTATTCAATACTCGACCAAGAGCTTACCGGCCAGTTATCATTTAACTGCCAGTACAACATGCCTCGGCAAATCGGTGATATAGAGCGCCAGTACTCGCAACCGGTTTTAATCGCAATGGATTGCTGAACTTGGCTTAAATACAGCATCTGCTCAAAGCTAGCCGGAAAGCGAAAATATCTGGTAAACATCTCGGTAATAATGCTATTACCAGAGGCATTCTTTTGGTGTCCTTCAAATGTAGGTGAGGTAACGTTCCAATCTTCTTGCGGTACAAAGGTTTTTACTTCTGATAATGAAGGCCATGACTGGAAGCCAAACTCTGAACAAAACCGGGGCTTAATACTGTGGTAAGCATTAAATGATGCACCAGAATGCCACACTTCCCAAAAGTGCATATCACCTCGAGCGTCATCGTGCCATGAATCACCATAATCGAGTTCTCCGTTACAAGGAGACGAAGACCAAAACTTTCGTGATGGATCTTCTTCAGTAACAAAATCGGCGAGTTTACGGTTTAATCGGTCATAATTTACGACATAGCGATCTCTGCTGTTTCTCGATTCTTCATACCAATTTAATGCACCTATTACTTCATTATCACCACACCACAAGGCAATACAGGCGTGGTCTTTTAAACGCTGAACTTGGTAGCGTACTTCGGGTTCTACATCGTCAATGAATGTCTGAGTGGATGGATAAAGCGAACAGGCAAACATGAGGTCTTGCCAGACTAGCAAACCTAACTCATCACATGTTTGATAGAAGATATCGGCTTCATACTGGCCGCCACCCCAAACTCGAATCATATTCATGTTAGCGGCGACCGCATCACCCAATAAGGACTCATAACGAGTTTTGCTTTCTCGCGCAGGCATGGCATCCATAGGAATCCAGTTCGCACCACGCGCTGTAATAGGAAAATCGTTAATACGAAACTCCATCGCAGAGCCAATGTCATCCTCTGCATTGTTAAGCTCTAGCTTACGCAAACCAAGGCGTTTGTTTATTGTTTGACCGTCCATTGTGACGTTTAAATCATACAGCGGCTGCTC
>ASHK01000193.1 GCA_000695745.1 Vibrio madracius
AGCCTTAACACTTGAACAAAGCATCATTGATCAAGAGCCTGATCTGATGTTGCTGATACGTGGTAATCGTATGCGACATGATCGCCGAGCGATCTTACTCAAGCCCGAATCACTGAAAAGTCAACTTGAAGATGGTGCCGTAACACTGTCGTTCTTTTTAGATTCAGGCAGCTTTGCCACATCAATTTTACGAGAATTGGCTCAAATAGAAGAAGTGGAACGACAATTCTAAACATATGGATATGAGTAAAAAACTTAGCATTCTGATAAGCAATGATGATGGCGTTCATGCCGAAGGCATTAGGACACTAGCGAAAGAGCTCAGTGATCTCGCAAAAGTGACTATTGTTGCACCAGATCGAAACCGATCTGGTGCTTCGAATTCATTGACGTTAGAGCAACCTCTGCGCGTTAATCAAATTGAGCCTGGGGTATATTCTGTGCAAGGTACACCGACGGATTGTGTACACTTTGCACTCAATGAACTGATGAAAGACGATCTGCCGGATCTTGTGCTATCTGGTATTAATCATGGGGCAAACCTCGGCGATGATGTTCTGTATTCAGGAACAGTAGCGGCAGCCATGGAAGGTCATTTTCTTGGTGTTCAATCCATTGCGTTTAGCTTGGTCGGTAAGCAAAACTTTGCGGCGGCGGCGATGGTTGCCCGTCAGTTTGTTGAGCGACATCTTAAGCAAAGAGTGCCAACGAATCGATTGTTGAATATTAATATTCCAGATCTTCCTTTAGCTCAACTGGGCTCGGTAAAAGTGACTCGTTTGGGCGCACGCCATCATGCTGAAAGTATGATCAAACAAAAAGATCCACGTGGTCACGATATATACTGGCTAGGCCCTCCTGGGAAAGAGCAAGATGCTGGTATAGGAACGGATTTCTATGCCATTGAACATGGGCATATATCCATTACACCGCTGCAAGTTGATTTGACCGCACATGAGTCTATTGGTGCAATGGAACGTTGGATAACAGGGAGAGATTAAGGTAATGAATCCGCAAGCGGAACGACTCGTTGAGTTTATCAAAGGCCACGGCATTACCAATGGTGCAGTATTAGCAGCTATCCAGTCTGTACCCAGAGAGCAATTTGTGTCACAAGCCATGTTACATCAAGCGTATGATAATAATGCGCTGCCGATCGGGCTGGGCAAACCATTTCTCAGCCTTATATTGTTGCAAAGATGACCGAGCTCTTAGAGCTATCTAGAGACACGAAAGTGCTTGAGATAGGGACAGGTTCTGGCTACCAAACTGCAGTTTTGGCTCAATTGGTTGAGCACGTCTTCTCGGTAGAAAGAATCAAATCCCTTCAATGGGATGCCAAACGTCGCCTCAAGAGATTGGATATCTACAATGTCTCGACAAAACATGGTGATGGTTGGCAAGGGTGGCAATCGAAAGGGCCGTTTGATGCGATCATCGTAACGGCGGCGGCTTCTTCGGTGCCTGAAGCTTTGTTGTCCCAGTTAACAGAAGGTGGTCGTTTAGTGATTCCTGTCGGCGATGATGAGCAACAACTATTAAAAATCACTCGAAAAGGTGATAGTTTTAGTACCGAAGTTATTGAATTAGTAAGGTTTGTTCCTTTGATTGCAGGTGAATTAGCGTAAATGCAAAGCCGTTTTAAGGCGCGGGATCCATAATTATATTGTCCAGTGCACTTGTTGGTTGCGCTGGGCATTCTCCTGCACCTGTCTCAAATTTGGGAGGCAAGTACGATAATGTTTCTCGAGGGAGCTATCGTGGTAGTTACTACGAAGTTCAAAAAGGGGACACACTTTATTTCATTGCCTACAAAACGGACAAAGATGTTAAAGATCTGATTCGATTAAATAATCTTCGATCTCCTTATACGATCCACCCCGGACAGCGCCTTAATTTATGGCGTCCTGTTTATACTCCTCCTGCGTATGGTGGCTCTGGTGCCGGAGAAGTGGCAACCGCCTCTGCTGCAACGGCTGAAGCAAGTTCTACGACCGCTCAAACTAAGTCTTCTAGTTCACAATCCTCTAAAGCGAAGGCGAGTAGTTCATCAACGCAAAATAGTCAAAAAACAGCCACTAATAAGGTTGATCAATCAAAAACAAAGGAGTATGGTGACTCTAAAGGTAAACAAAATGTTAATAACACAAAACCCAATACGGCAAAACAGAGCACTGCTCAAGCTAAGCTGAAGCCACCGCCAAGCACAAACGGTAAAGTAACAAGCTGGCAATGGCCAACTAAGGGTCGTGTAATAAAGAACTTTTCTGCAGGGGACCAGGGAAATAAAGGTATCGACATTGCTGGCCAAAGAGGTCAAGCAATTGTTGCCACTGCAAAAGGAACCGTGTTTATTCGGGTAACGCGCTAAGAGGTTATGGAAATTTGGTTATTGTTAAGCACAACGATAACTACCTCAGTGCTTATGCTCATAACGATCGGTTATTGGTATCTGAAGGACAAAGTGTAAAGAGGGGGCAAAAAATCGCGACGATGGGAAGCTCTGGAACCAATAGCGTTAGACTGCACTTTGAAATTCGTTATCAAGGTAAATCGGTAAATCCTAAGCGTTATCTACCGTAACTACCGTATACGTATTAACAATACGAAAGCTACTTGCAATTTGATTGACGTTATCAGAGAAGGTTAGCGACATAGTTTGTAGTCATGTTTTGCTAGCTCGCCAGGGGGAGGCGCTATGAGTATCAGCAATGCAGTAACCAAAAATGAAAATTTCGACGTTGAGACCGAGTCAACGGAGATCGTCGAAAACACACTAACCAACGACGAATCGATTTCCGAAGATAAAGATATGTATGATGCATCGGCGAAAAGTCTTGATGCGACTCAGCTTTATTTAGGCGAAATTGGTTTCTCTCCACTACTTACCGCGGAAGAAGAAGTCCTGTATGCACGACGTGCCCTGAAGGGCGACGAAGCTGCACGTAAACGCATGATCGAAAGTAACCTGCGTCTGGTAGTGAAGATTTCTCGACGTTATAGTAATCGTGGACTGGCTTTGCTGGATCTTATCGAGGAAGGAAACCTCGGCTTGATTCGAGCAGTAGAAAAGTTTGATCCAGAACGAGGCTTCCGTTTCTCTACATATGCCACTTGGTGGATCAGACAAACCATTGAACGCGCGTTGATGAACCAGACTCGTACTATTCGTCTTCCGATTCATGTAGTGAAAGAACTCAATATTTACTTGCGTACCGCTCGTGAATTATCTCAAAAGCTCGATCATG
>ASHK01000194.1 GCA_000695745.1 Vibrio madracius
AGTCGAGTGGCGATAGAGATAAGGAATAAGCAGTAGTGTGCCTATTAAGGCCCCTAACCATCCAGTTCTTGAGGCCAAAATGACAATCAGAGGCAAAGTGATAACAGGTGTTAAATATAAAATGGAGACATCGCTGATGTGCCAATTATATTTATGTCGTTGCGCGCAACAAGTAACCTGACAAAACCAGTGCTGTAGCGAGAAAACTTGCCATCACATTAGGCTGTTGGAAGATGCCATAAGGGCGGTCAATGATGACGTCATAGCCCATGAAGTTACCTGAAGACAGAAAGAAATATTGCGCATAGCCAATTGCAGATTCAATCAGAGCGGCTAGGACAACTAACCACAAAAAGCGTTGCTTCTGTTTATTCGTGAACCGAAACTGTTGCAATACAATGAATAACAACATGCCACTCCATAAAGCAATAAAACGTGGAGCGACGGAGACCATATCAGGTTTGCTGTAAAACAGTGGGACACTTAATAGAATGCATGAGAGTAGCAAACCAATGGTGAGCTTGCTGTAACGTAATATTTGGTTGGTGCCGAGTTGATAAAGTCCAATGGCTAAGGTGAAGCTGAATGCCATCCAAGCCGTATTGTTAAAGGTGAGCGCAAGCCCTGAACCACCGGGATTTGGCCAGAAGACATGCGTCGCGATGAGGTAAAGCATCGCCATAGCGGCCATGAACTTTCGATTAAGCGGGGGACGGACTCGGTTTTCAGCCAGTTGTGTACCGTTGGTATGAATAATTGCCATGCTTGCTACTAGTTAATGAACAAGAAAGAGAGTGACGTAACCAGACGTCACTCTTCTAAGATGCCTTAATTTAACCTTTTAGCATAGGTTTTAGGAAGCGTGCTGTGTGAGAACCTTCGACTTGAGACACACTTTCTGGAGTGCCTTGAGCAATAATTTCGCCCCCACCTTGCCCGCCTTCAGGTCCTAAATCAATGATCCAGTCAGAGGTTTTAATGACATCAAGGTTGTGCTCGATAACAACGACGGTATTGCCGTGGTCGCGTAGGCGATGAAGCACTGACAAGAGGAGCTCGATATCATGGAAATGCAGACCAGTTGTCGGCTCATCTAAAATATAGAGCGTTTTTCCGGTATCACGTTTGGAAAGTTCTCGAGCCAGTTTAACCCGTTGAGCTTCACCACCAGAGAGAGTTGTCGCTGCTTGACCAAGACGAATGTACGAAAGGCCTACATCCATCAACGTTTGTAGTTTTCGTGCAATCACGGGAACCGGATCGAAGAACTCACGTGCATCTTCCACCGTCATTTGTAGCACTTCATCGATGGTCTTGCCTTTGTAGCGCACTTCTAAAGTTTCACGGTTATAGCGCTTGCCTTTACAAACATCACAAGGTACGTACACGTCAAGCAAAAAATGCATTTCGACTTTGATAACACCGTCACCCTGACATGCTTCGCAGCGACCGCCACGAACATTGAAGCTAAAGCGACCCGGCTTGTAACCACGAGAGCGTGACTCTTGGGTGCCAGAGAATAGTTCACGGATGGGCGTGAAGATACCTGTGTAGGTCGCTGGGTTAGAACGTGGTGTTCGACCGATTGGACTTTGGTCGATATCGATCACTTTATCGAAATGCTCTAATCCCTCAATCTTCTTATAGGGAGAAGGTTCGGCTGTCGTCGCCCCATTGAGCTGAGTGTGCGCGATCTTAAAAAACGTATCGTTGATCAGGGTTGACTTCCCAGAACCAGAAACACCAGTAATACAGCTAAAAAGACCGACTGGAATGGTTAAATCGACATTCTTAAGGTTATTACCTGTTGCTCCCAGCAGCTTCACTACTTTTTTCGCATCCATTGGTGTGCGCTGCTTAGGAATCGAAATCTCACGTTTCCCACTCAGATACTGACCGGTTAGTGATTCTTCGGATTGAATAATGTCTTCAATCGTACCTTCAGCTACTACTGAGCCGCCGTGTACGCCAGCACCAGGGCCAATATCAATAACATGGTCGGCCATGCGGATAGCGTCTTCATCGTGTTCTACAACCAACACGGTGTTGCCTAGATCTCTTAGGTGGGTGAGAGTATTAAGAAGACGTTCATTGTCGCGCTGATGAAGACCGATTGAAGGTTCATCAAGAACATACATTACCCCAACTAGACCTGCACCAATTTGGCTTGCCAAGCGGATACGTTGTGCTTCACCGCCGGATAATGTCTCTGCACTGCGTGACAGGTTTAAGTAGTTGAGGCCAACATTAACGAGGAAGTGCAGCCGATCGTTGATCTCTTTCATGACTTTTTCAGCTATTTGGGCGCGCTGACCTTCTAGCTTCAGAGTTCGGAAAAAGTCCATTGCATCACTGATACTCATTTCAACAATTTCTGGCAGTATAGTGTCTGCAATGAAAACATTGCGAGCTTCTTCTCTAAGGCGAGTGCCGCCGCAAGAACCGCAAGACTTAGTCGAAATATACTTGGCCAGATCTTCACGTACTGAATTAGATTCTGTATCACGATAGCGGCGTTCGAGGGTATTTAGGATCCCTTCGAATGGGTGACGTTTCACACGGATATCACCACGATCGTTGACATAGTTAAACTCTACCTCAGTGCGTCCTGAGCCTGTGAGTATCACATCTTTGATCTTTTTCGGCAGAGACTTAAATGGAGCGAATAAGTCAAAGTCGTAGTGCTTGGCCAGTGACGTCAGCATTTGGAAGTAGTAATAGTTTTTCTGATCCCAACCACGAATCGCACCTTCCGCTATGCTCAGTTCTTCATCCATCACAACTCGTGCAGGATCGAAATATTGCTGTACCCCCAAACCATCACAGGTATGGCAAGCACCGGCAGGGTTGTTAAACGAAAACAGACGAGGCTCAAGCTCCTGTAAGCTGTAACCACAGTATGGGCAAGCGAAGTTGGCTGAGAAAATGATATCGTCTTTTTCTGGCTCGTCCATCCAAGCGACGCCAACGATGCCACCGGATAGTTCTAGTGCGGTTTCAAAAGATTCCGCCAGGCGTTGCTGCAAGTTATCTCGAACTTTAAAGCGGTCGACGATTACCTCAATGGTGTGCTTCTTATGCAGTTCCAGCGGCGGTGGATCGGAGAGATCGCACGTTTCTCCGTCGATACGAGCACGTATAAAACCTTGAGCTGAGAGGTTTTCTAGTGTTTTAACATGCTCGCCTTTGCGCTCTTTAACAATCGGAGCAAGCAACATCATTTTAGAGCCTTCTGGCAGCTCTAGAACCTTATCAACCATTTGGCTAACCGTCTGTGCAGCCAAGGGGGTTTTGTGCTCTGGGCAGCGTGGCTCGCCTACACGTGCGTACAGCAAACGCAAGTAGTCATAGACTTCGGTGATAGTACCTACCGTCGAACGAGGGTTATGAGAGGTTGATTTTTGCTCAATAGATATAGCTGGAGATAAACCTTCGATATGGTCAACATCAGGCTTTTCCATCAAGGATAAAAACTGTCTTGCATAAGCGGACAAGGACTCCACATAACGACGCTGTCCTTCTGCATACAGAGTATCAAAGGCCAATGAAGACTTACCTGAGCCAGAAAGGCCGGTGATAACGGTCAGTTTGTCGCGAGGAATTGTCAGATTGACGTTTTTAGGT
>ASHK01000195.1 GCA_000695745.1 Vibrio madracius
AAAATGCATCGTAGAAGAAGTGCTTATTGAAACTATTGGTTGTTCCGGTATGACTCATTCTGCGGCCATGGCATCCGAAATCCTTACGGGTAAAACTATCCTAGAAGCAATGAATACCGACTTGGTTTGCGATGCTATTAACGTCGCGATGAGAGAGATTTTCCTTCAGTTTGCTTATGGTCGGACTCAATCTGCATTTTCTGAAGATGGTCTTGAAGTTGGCGCTGCGTTAGAAGACCTTGGTAAAACTCAACGCAGCCAAGTAGGAACAAGTTACTCAACTCGCATCAAGGGGCCTCGTTATATGGAAGTAGCGGAAGGATATGTTACTCAACTAGCACTTGATGAAGACGGTGAAATCATTGGTTATGAATACCTTAACCTTGGCAAAATGATGGCTCAAATCAACAGTGGTGTGGCAGCAGATGACGCGCTGGCAAGCGCCAAAGGCACTTATGGCCGTTTCGATGAAGCCGTTAAAACTGTTAACCCACGTCAAGACTAAGTTGAGGATTGTATTATGACTATTACTAAACAAGCATTACTTAATGAAATGAATTTCCTCTCAATTGAAGAGGCCCATAGCTACTGTCTTGAAATGGGTATTGATCCAAAACAGCTGGTTTTAGACACCCAGCCGATCGCTTTTGATAACGCTTGTGACGCCTATACGCTAGGCACTGCTCTAGCACTGCATCGAAAAGCCGCGACAGCTGCGCAAGCCGCTTCAATTATTGGTGAAGGTCTGCAAGCATTTTGCAAGCCGGGCAGTGTGGCAGCACAGCGTGAAGTAGGTTTGGGACATGGTGCGTTGGCCGCTCGACTACTTAATGAAGAAACTCAGTGTTTCGCATTCCTAGCTGGTCATGAATCATTTGCAGCAGCAGAAGGGGCGATTAAAATCGCTCTCAACGCCAACAAATCGAGAACATCACCATTAAGAGTAATTCTTAACGGTTTAGGTAAAGATGCTGCCTACCTTATTTCACGTATTAACGGTTTTACTTACGTACGTACGCAATACGATTACGCAACCGGTGAACTCAACGAAGTTAGCCGTAAACGCTTTAGTAAAGGCGAGCGCGGAGAAATCTTGTGCTACGGTGCGGATGATGTGCGTGAAGGCGTAGCTATCATGCATGCCGCTCAAGTGGATGTCAGTATCACGGGTAACTCTACTAACCCAACGCGTTTCCAACATCCGGTAGCGGGTATCTATAAATCAGAAAGACTTAATCAAGGTAAAGCGTACTTCTCTGTCGCTTCTGGCGGTGGTACTGGTCGTACGCTACACCCTGACAATGTGGCAGCAGGTCCTGCTAGTTATGGTATGACAGATACGATGGGAAGAATGCATGCCGATGCCCAATTTGCCGGTAGCTCTTCAGTACCAGCTCACGTTGCAATGATGGGTTTCATTGGAATGGGTAATAACCCTATGGTTGGAGCCTCAGTGGCATTAGCGGTTGAGGTTGACCTAAGGTTAAACAAATAGCCCTAATTTCAACAAGACGATATTGGTATTGCCAGATTTGAAGAGAGTTTGTTTCCTCATAACTATAACAAAACATGTCGTTGAATATTGCCGCTCCATTGGAGCGGCTTTTTTAAATCTTAAATTCGACTACGTTGGATTCGCTGGCGTTAATCAATCGCTTCACAAAGTCATCAACAGGCATTGGTTTGTCGTAATAATACCCTTGTCCAATTTGGCAACCGTATTGGGATAACTTCTCGGCTTGTTCTAATTTTTCGATCCCTTCAGCCACGACCAACAAGTCGAGGTTCTTAGCCATCGCAACCATCGCTTGTACTAATTGTTGATCTTTAGGGTCAGTAGTAATATCGCGAACAAAAGAGCGGTCGATTTTTATCCCATCAACAGTGAACTTTCGGAGATAGCTGAGTGACGAATAGCCAGTCCCGAAATCGTCCAACCATACTTCAATACCGCTGGCACGGATGGCTTTCAAGGTACGCTCTGCTTCATCTTCATCCTGTAAAAGCAAGCTTTCGGTAATCTCAATACGGATAGCTTTGGCTGGGACTTGGTACTTTTCCATGTAAAACGCAAACATTTCAACGAGATTCTGACGATAAAGTTGTTTTGATGAAATATTAATGGAGACATGAAAATCAGGTGCAAAGTAAGGTGCCCACTGTTGTATTTGAATGCACAGTCTTTCAATCAACCATTGGCCTAATGGCAATATCATCGCCGTTTCTTCAGCAATTGAAATAAAATCAATTGGGGGAACGATACCTAGAGTTGGGTGTCGCCAACGCACGAGTGATTCGGCCCCAAGAATTCGGCCAGTTTTAATGCAAACCAGTGGTTGAAACCAAAGCTCGAACTGTTGTAAATCAGAGAGTGAACGTCGTAACTCTCGTTCAATATTGGCTCGATGCACAACGGATTTGAACATTTTAGGCGTGAAGACTTTATGCGTATTTTTACCATCAGCTTTCGCACGATACATGGCAATATCGGCATTTTTTATTAAATCCTCGGATGTTTTACCATTGTATGGGTAGCGTGCAACCCCAATACTGCCGCCGACGACTAATTCTTCGTTTTCCATCAAAATAGGGGAGCGCACTGCCACGAAAATCTTTTTCACAACGGCATCCACATCTTCGGTCGTTTTTAGATGAGGAATTAACATCAAAAATTCGTCGCCACCGATTCGCGAAATCATGGTCAATGGGTGGTCATTGGTAATTTCTCGCGCACACGAGCTTAGTTTCTCAGCCAAACGAATCAGTAAGAAGTCACCGCTGTCATGGCCATAGTTATCATTGACGACTTTGAATTCATCCAAAATCGAGGAACAGGACCGAAAACGACGTTGCAGGGTAAGACTTGATCGTGCTTTGCAAATGTTGAATAAAGCGTGTTCGGTTCGGTAACTCAGTCAAAGCGTCGTGATACGCAAGGTGAGTGATTTTTTGCGTGCGTTGCTCAAGTTTGGTTGCCATAGAGCGAACCGCGATGCTGAGGTCGCCAATTTCATCCTGTCGATCAACTGCGGTTATGTTTTCGGCGCGAGTAAAGTCTCCACGGCCGATAGCGTCGGTTTGCTCGGTCAATTTTATTAATGGTTTGCTCCATCGGCGTGAAATGATCGTCGCAATAAGAGCAGAAATGGTGAGTAGTAATATGGCTGCTAGTGCAACACCAATATACAGCTCTTCTTTTGAGCGTTTATCAATAGCTTTGATCAGCGTGGTAACCGAATCGATATCTTTCTGAACCTTATCAAGCGACAACTCAATAAATACGCCGCCGATGATCTGATCCGCGGCAGAAATTGGGCGAAATACAGTAAGACTATGCGTTCCAAATGATTGAATGGAGCTACCATAGCGTAGAACACTGTTAACTTGTTGCGGGTAGGGGAAAGGTTTACCTAAGCTTTTAAGCGAATCATCCCCGTCATGAAATATGTGGCCCTTTTTGTCAAAGATGACAATCTGTTTAACCTCGTCTAATTGAGTCATAGGTTTGGTTAAATTGCTGGCTTCTTCATGATTGTACATGTAGAGAGGATCAAACATGGCGTCTGACAAATAACTCGACATTTGCTCGGCACGTTTACTTAACTCAGCACGAAACGTCTTACTATTTTGCACGGTGATTTCGTTTAGCAGCCGACTTGATTGTGCAGTCGAAAGCCAGATGTGAATACCTGCACTGGTCAACGTCATGACAACAGCTAGCGCGAGGTCACTAGCATGTATTGTCCCTGTAGTCGGAGTCTCAACTTCATTCAAATACCCTAAATCAGTTGAACCAAGCTTTTTCGACTTGTAGACGAGCAGCGTTGTATTGTGGAAATAGTGCGAGTTGTGATGGTGGTATTTCATCAAACTTTGCGGTTTTTGGTACTGAGCAATTGCCGCAATCCCCACAGGGTCGTTATCTGCACTCAAGAGACTGTGCTTAATGGTCTGTTTTACCGCACCCGGTAAGTCCTTTCTTATAACGATGACACTACGAGGTACACTCTCGGTGCGATGAAAGACTTTCATCGTTGATTTTATGTGTTGTGGCATATCGGCCAAATCATTCCAATTATTGCTAGAAAACGCGGCCGCATCCACTTGAGAGCGATAAACCCAAGTCGATAATGAGATTTCATCTGCTTTACGAAGCACCTCTCCGGTAAGAATAACGCCGACTTTGTTGGTGAGCTCAGGCGCTAACGAACTCGAAAAGCGCACGGGATGGAGTTGCTTCTCCTCAAGCGCTTTCATCGGTAGGAAGAAGCCGGATGTTGAATTGTGATCTTCTAACGCAATCGTTTTTCCCGAGAGGTCTGACAACGAATTGATATCACTGTCCTTTCGAGCGAAAAATACAGTGTGGTATTCGAACTCACCTTTTTTCCAACGTCGAAGAAGGATCTCACCATTATGTTCATTCTGTAACGCCAATGCTGAGAATAAGGTTTCGGAAACCAGATCGACTTCACCTGAATCTAGCCATTGCCCTAGTTCTAACGCTGAGTTGGTGACTTTCACTTCGGATCTAACATAACCATATTTGCTGAGTTTATTGGCGAGATACCGAGCTAGAGGTGCAGAGAACACAATGTGCTTTCGAGCCTTACAGCTAAGGACTCCAATAGTGAATGTTTTACCATTCTCTATATTGACCTCAGTGCTGGCATTCGTTAACGAAATACCAAATAAAAACTGAGAAATCAGTAGTCCTAATAACAACTTCAAGCGCATTGATAACTAACCCTTACACAATGGAGCTAAACGTATACTAGTTGATTCAAACTCACATTCGAGTTTAAACCGTCACTGAGATATACCCTAACTAACGAGTTTAACTTCTGTATTACAGCAAGCAATGCAGAGCAAAAACGGATGCTAGGCACTCTATTGATTGAAATATAGTCGTTCTATTGCAGGTAAATGCAGACGATTTAAACAATCCGGAAATACTAGCACATTCATTAAGTTAATGAATGTATTTATATGTATTGCGGCACGATTTGAAGCGCTAATTTGGTGAAGTGTGATTATCTGCTAGAATCCGAAGTTAATTATTCGTACTTGTTGCCGATATAGAATAAGCAGGAAACAGCTGGAAAGAGTCGATTGTGAAAAAGCGAGTGGTTATTGGGGTAGTGGTTGTCGCACTAATGTTAATCGGTGCGGGCACTGCTTATTATTTAGGTTACTTTAATCAAGAAGAAATAAAACCGATTCAGTCGGCTTCTCACTCTGAGGAAACGGATACGTCTGATGATGAGTCAACCGAGATAGCCATCGAACCGCCTCCAGCACAGCCATTACCAGATCACTATTTTGTGGCTTCAGCATTCGAAGAAGTTCACACCCAACCTCATTCTGACTCGACTTCAGACGGTGTCGCGTATTACGGTGAAGAACTGAAAGTATTGGAGCGAGCGGGAGATTGGATACGTATTGCACTATCTATCAACTGGAAGAAGGGGCTGAAGAGATATCTCAATGGGTGAACACCCAACATCTCGTGACCCAAGCTGTGCCTTTAGATGGTGAAAGTTGGTTTAACGTGCTGACTCAATATATTGAAGACAGTGATGATTTTATGCTGTATCAAGAGATTTTTCTTGATGCTTCAACGGCGTTAGTCAAAAGAAAACAATGTAGGCTAGCAGATTTCGAAGAAATGAAGGGGTGGGTTAAATCTATCAACCATCCAGATAGCGTCTATTTTACTTACTGTGGTGGGATAGAGACAGAGAACAAAGTGTATCTCAATGCCGTTACTGGTAAATTGTTCTAATTGGTTGAGAGGTTTCGGCTATTGGTCTCGTTCTCGCTCTGCATTTCGAGCCATTTCCCTAACATACTGTTTTAGACGTTTTAGTGCCGTAAGGTCACCTCTTTCAATATGTTCAATGGGTGCATAACCATTAAGGTTTGTGGCGTGACTTCGCACATTTATGAAGTTATTAATAAAGTGGGAGCTTTCGAAAGTACTGCGAAGCAAACCATCGATCTCAACCACCAAATGTACTCGCTCAAGCGTTGACGGGCCAATAGGGACAGTAGCTGGTGTGACTTTTAATCGTGCATGTTGTTCCGGTGACACCGCCAAAATGGCTTCTGTCTGCAAGTTTGAAGCTCCCCAGCCGTCTAAAATATTCAAAGCGTACTTTACTAATGTCAGCTTTTCGTTTTGCGATAGATCCATCTTGTATCCTCAGCGTGGTTATCCTTTGACTATAGAAGCCGGAGCTTATTCCCTCAACATCAAGTGAAGGGGCTCTCATATTCGATTTAGTATTTTTTATTTGTCTTTGCGGCAACATAGGCCGATAATGCAGATATTGATCTCGTGAGGCCAGTTTTTTGTCTAAGTTCTATTTGCAGTTTATCGTTTCTCTGATTGTTGCGTTTTTCGCACCATTAGGGGTTGCTGCGTCTGAACAAGTGAGCCAGCAAAGAACATCGACCTCAGACACCGATTTCTCGTCTTGGAAAGACCACTCTAGTCTCATTAATTCAACGAGGCCGGGACACACTACCAGACAAAGCTCAAATCCAAACAAACCCAAATCAAAATCACTAGGTGATCATGACGCCAAGGCCATTCTTACAGTCTGGCGTTGGACGGGTAGTAATAACGAAAATCATGAGTTAGAAACACCAACCTATAGCGTGGTGTTTGATTACAGTTGCAGTGGTCAGCACGAGCTGCTCAGTGCGACGGTGCGCCAACGACTCATTACTCCATCCTACCTTAGCTATGCCCAAAGCAACCATCGTGTGAGTGGTTGGAAAGATGGCAACACGCTGTATGTCTTCCTGAATACTCAATACGCTTAGTTCATTTCCAAAAAACATCCTGTTATCCACCGCTATTGCCTTGCTGAACGCAGACGATAGTGCGTGAGGCTATTTATATTAAAAATCAGCATAACGCTGAGGGAAATCTATGCGTAAAAAGACTCAACCGAGAGCAGTATTAAATCATTACTCCTCTTGGAAATATATCGTTCTCATTGTGACCTGTGTGGTACTGACTCTAAGCGCTTTACCGTCTTGGTATGGTGAGAAGCCTGCAATAGAGTTGAAAGTGAGCGAGCACAATGAGCACTTAAACTCAGTGTTTAAGATCAACTCTTTACTCCATGATGACGGCATCAAGCCAGAATCTGTCACCATGGAGAACCACGTTGCTCAACTTGTATTCGACAATGAGGCGGAACAAACTAAAGCTCGAAACGCATTGGGAGAGTGGGTAAGTAAAGATGACACCATGTCATATTCCTACACCTCAGTCGCTCCAGAGTGGCTTCAGACGATGGGTTTTACGCCTATTAAGTTAGGCTTAGACTTACGTGGCGGCGTTCAATTCCTGTTGAACGTTGACGTTGACCAAGCCGTGTCTGAACAGCGTGATGCTGTCATTGATGAAATTAAGCAAGATCTGCGTAAAGAACGTGTCTTTGGTGTACAAGTTCGCCCAGATAATAGTACTGGCATTAGAGTGATTGCAAAAGACAGTGAGGGCAAAGTCGCGGTTCGTAAATTCGTCAATACTAATTACCCTGAATGGCAAGCGAAAGGGGACGGAGACGAGCTAACGATTTACATGAAAGCGCAAAACTACGCTGACTTCCAAAACCTTACTATGCAGCAAAACTTAAAAATTATGCGCCAGCGTATTGAGGAACTGGGGATCACCGAAGCAATGGTTCAGCGTCAGGGCGAATCAGGTATTCGTATTGAGTTGCCCGGCGTGCAAGACCCATCATTGGCTAAACGAGTGATTGGCGCGACAGCAAGCCTAGCTTTTCATGAAGTGAGCACATCTTCAAACCCAGTTTCGACACTAAGAGTGAACGATGGACAGG
>ASHK01000196.1 GCA_000695745.1 Vibrio madracius
AGTGCCTAGAAAGGCACTTTATTCAGATTTATGCAAGTTTTTTGACAGAATCACGTTCTACAATCTCAGGATGCATTTCGAAAATGCTGTTTTTCGTGACCTTTATCTTTGATTCGTTCAAGAAGAATCTCAAATGCGTTCTTACCTACACGACGCTTTGGTTGGTGAACGGTTGTTAGTGGTGGAGAGAAGTACTCTGCCAATTCAATATTGTCATAGCCAATAACAGAAATATCTTCAGGTACTTTTACACCTAATTGTTGCAGGCGACTCATTAAACCAAAGGCCATCGTATCGTTGAAGCAGAATACGGCGGTTGGGCGATCTTCCATCGCTGCAATACGGTTAGCCGCAATAACTGCAGTATCACATTCGAAGTTACCTTCTAGAATTCGGTCATCTTTCATTTCGATGCCCGCCTCCGCAAGAGCGCGCTTATAACCGACGATACGCTCTTGGCAAACCGCTTTCTCTAGATGCCCGCTCAGACATGCAATATCAGTGTGACCGTTATCAATCAGATACTTGGTTGCGAGGTAACCACCTTCTTCCGAGTTATCGATGATTTTATCGGCTTGAGAGCTTTCAGGGCCCCAGTCCATGATCACTTTTGGAATGTCTGAATGACGGTCAAGCATTTCTAACAGCTCTTCCGTTAAGTCAGAACACATAACTAAAATGCCGTCGACACGTTTTTCAGCAAGCATGCGAATATAGTCGCGTTGTTTCTCGTAGACACCACCAGTGTTACAAAGGATTAGTGTATAGCCTTGGCGGTAGCAGTAACTCTCAACACCATCAATCACTTCAGAGAAGAATAGGTTGGTTGATTGAGTCACAAGCATCCCGATGGTTTTCGTCGAGTTACATTTCAAACTACGAGCAACAGCACTGGGTGCATAGTTAAGCTCATCAACAGCTGCCATCACTTTTTCTTGAGTGGCTTCTGCTACGAAACGAGTTTTATTGATAACGTGAGAAACGGTGGTCGTTGAAACGCCAGCTAGGCGGGCGACATCTTTAATTGTTGCCATAGCTATATCCTTTTATCGCGGAGTGCTATTGAAAGCTAATACCGCTTCGAATTCTGGAAACCAAGATCTGGATTCCCAATAAGTAGTGCATTCTGAATGAAAAAACCGCTTTTCAGCGGTCTGGTTCAACAGTTCGACAGATTATTATTGTGCTTGTTGAATACCAAAGCGGCTTTTGCATTTAAACGGCGGATTGTAGTCTTACCAATTAAGACAAGCAATCACTTATACAACAAATTTATAGATAAGGCGCACTTTTGTCTGTAACCATGAGCGATAAACAGTACGTGCGCCTCAAAATATTAGGCTTGGTCGCCTTTCAAGTAGTCAAGATCTAGTTTGACAAGAGCTTGAAGGACAGTAGCTACTGCCGCGTAAAAGCCAAACTCATCATATTGTTGGCACTTAGCCACGAACTGAGGGACCCAAGTAAGAAGCTGCTGTTCAATAAAGTCAGCTTGCACTTCCATTGCTTCATTCATATGAGTTTCAGATTCTAACTCGTTGGAACGAATAATCAGGTTGCCAAGAAAATCGAGCTCGATGGCCAAATGGTCCGCTGGCTCATTTAAGTTTTCGGTCACTGCAATATTATGCTGAGCAAGCAACTCAGACATCACTTGAGCAGGTTTGTCGTTTAACAGCCCTGATTCACCGATATATAGTGAAGCATAAGGCAACGCCCCGTGTTTATCTGTTTTCAAAAATAGGTCACAAAAGTCCGCTGACAATTCTAGCTGGGCGTCTTCACGTACTTGCAGTCTGTTTAGGGCGTCTACCATTGAGCCAATAGGGGCTGACAAAGTAGGGTTTTCACCTAAGCCTGTAAGGAATGCTCGTATCTCAGGGCTTTGGTATTTCTCAAGCTCTTCTGTAGTTAACTCTCTAGCAAACAAACTTGAAAGCCACCAATATAATTCCGCACGCTGTTCATTAAATGCTTTGATTTCTTGTCATTTTCTTCTCTCCAAAAGTGTTACTTCTAGTTTAGCGAATAAAGATGAACAACAGTAATCATTGATGTGAAAAAAA
>ASHK01000197.1 GCA_000695745.1 Vibrio madracius
TATGCCTACAGCAATCCTCAACAAGTGACTATTGAAGAGAGTGTATTAAGTGGCGATAGCACGATACTGATTAAAGACATCAATAATCCTATTGTTCATCAAGCCGTTTTGCTTTTTGGCAATACGATAGATGAAGTTCATGAGTTTTATGTCGATGGTGAAAAATGGATAGGAAAAGTGACCAAGTCGGTCAATAACTCGGGCCACGATTTAAATCTAATGATGGTGGTGAAATCGAATGAGCTTTTAGATAAATCACAGGTGATTGCTAAACGTTCGATTCTCGCATCCATGGCCGTGTTATTACTCTCTTTGCCTTTTGTTTATATTGCAGCTCAAAGAATTGCGGCACCTATTCGCAGAGCAACGATGAGAGCACAAAGAATTGAAGGCTTTGACTTTTCTAAAAAGACGCCACAAAAGTCGCGTATCAGGGAGATCCACGACTTATCTCAAGCTCTGTTTGGCATGCAACAGACACTATCAAGATTCTTGCTACTGACTAACGCAATTGCCAGACAAGATGAGCTAAAACCACTGTTGGATTTAGTTGCTAACGGGGCACTAGACGCGACCAGCGCAAAACGGGCCTTATTGTATTTAAGCAACGATGACAATCTATTGATTCCACATAGCGTGGTGTCAAAAACGGATGATGATTTTGATCTTTCTCAGCTGTCATCTCTTGATGCCAATAACCCAAATGTGAGTTACTTATTTGAATCACTAAATGGGACGCGGCCTAAGGCTTTGGCGGTAGAATATGAGCACATTAAGCATGTTATCCCGCAGATCGAACCACAGGAAGTGTTCTTGTTTTTGCCATTGCTTGACCGAGGAGGTCAAGTGTTAGGAGGCTTCGGCCTTATCATTGACAATGAACTTCTCGATACATTGTCGATAAGGCGTTTGCCATTTATCGAATCGTTGAGTGAATACGCCTCTGTTGCCATTGAGTCTCAACAAATTCTTGCGAACCAAAAAGCCCTGCTCAATGCTTTTATTGAGGTAATGGCAGGCGCTATTGATACCAAATCACCGTATACGGGAAACCACTGCCAACGTGTACCGGTTTTAACCGAAATGCTGACTAAAGCTGCGGAGCAATCTGATGCCGAACCGTTTAAAGACTTCAAATTGTCATCGGAAGAGTGGCAAGAGCTGCACCTGGCAGGTTGGTTACATGACTGCGGTAAAGTGACAACACCAGAGCATGTTGTCGACAAAGCGGTGAAGTTAGAGACAATCTACAACCGCATCCACGAGGTTAGAACGCGTTTTGAAGTACTCAAACGTGATGCGCAAATTGCAGTGCTACAACAAGCGTTAGGAGAGCCACTGTCCACCGCGTTACAACAAGAGCTTGATGCCAAGTGGCAAAGTATCGATGAAGACTTTGCC
>ASHK01000198.1 GCA_000695745.1 Vibrio madracius
GCGCACGGCAATATGTCGAAGCAAGTGAGACTGTATCACTATCTCAAAACTAAAGAATATCTCCATCACCACGATCCTGTCTTTACCGGAAAGTGCGATAGAGTTCGGGCGTTGTTTGTACTGTGTTGTGCGCTGATAGCGGTCACCTTGTTTGCTGGGTTTATGCTTTAGTTACAAAGCAGTGCGACACTCTGCTTAGAATGAGTTCGAAGCATTTCAAGGGCTGGCGCTGTTGCTACCCAACCTTAGCGTATTGGGGAGTTGGCTTTATCTGTTGAAGCCGCTAGAATAGCGCCAAATTGTCGAAAGGATGTGCAATCAGCACATCCTTTTTTTATTGAAATTTTTGTCGGAACGTCGTGATGAGTCAAAAAGTAGATGTGGTTGTTATTGGTGCTGGAGCTGCGGGCCTAATGTGTGCTGCAGAAGCAGGAAAACGTGGGCGTAGTGTGCTCGTGCTTGATCATGCCAAAAAACCAGGTCGCAAAATTCTTATCTCTGGTGGGGGTAAATGTAATTTCACCAATTACGATGTGTCTGCCAATAACTACCTATGTAGCAATCCACATTTTGTGAAATCCGCGCTGTCTCAATATACCAACTGGGACTTCATTGCCATGGTGAGCAAATACGGTATTGAGTTTGAAGAGCGCGATCATGGCCAGCTGTTCTGTTTAGAGTCGGCAAAGGACATCGTCAAGATGCTGCTGTCTGAATGTGAGGCACCGACTATTCGTTTCCGTTATCAAACCGACGTACACAGTATTACAAAGACAGAATCAGGTTTTTCGCTGCACGCTGATACCGATATTATCGAATGCGAATCCTTAGTCGTGGCTACAGGTGGATTGTCGATGCCTAAGTTGGGTGCGACGCCATTTGGTTATAAGATTGCTGAGCAATTTGGTCTCGAAATAAAACCTACGACTGCGGGTTTGGTGCCATTTACTCTGCACAAAGAAGACAAAGAGGACTTCGCGGAATTGTCGGGTATTGCGGTACCTGCGGAAATTACCGCCAATGATGGTACTGTGTTTAAAGAGGCGTTGCTGTTTACTCACCGTGGTTTGTCTGGGCCGTCGGTGCTGCAAATTTCTTCTTTCTGGAAACCCGGTCAAAGTGTGTCGGTGAATTTAGTACCAGAAGCAGATATTGATGAGTTGCTCGCTCGTTCTTTAGAGAAGCATCCAAACCAAAGTTTAAAGAACACACTCGCTCGTGTACTTCCTAAGCGTTTAGTGGAAGTACTCATCGACCGTAAAGTGTTTATAGACAAACCGTTGAAACAGTACAACTCAAAAGAGTTACTGGCGATTCGCGAAGCGCTACAACAATGGAAAATCGCCCCTAATGGCACGGAAGGATATCGAACGGCGGAAGTGACACTTGGCGGCGTGAATACCGATCACCTCTCTTCTAAAACCATGGAATGTAAATCTATCCCAGGTTTGTTTTTTATTGGCGAAGTGATGGACGTGACAGGCTGGCTTGGTGGTTACAATTTCCAATGGTGCTGGTCATCGGGTTTTGTCGCAGGTCAGCACGTTTAACCTTATCTTCCTAGTAACGTTCCTTCTGCATGGCTTCTCGACACATTGAGAAGCCCTTCTTTTCTGAATTTTCTCTTTAATCTGCGTGAGCGCATCTAAAAATGTGACGCGCTTAAAAAACCTTACTTTTGGCATGGTAATTGGAGAAAATAATTCTCCAATTTTTATTTTCGATAGTAAATAAGGAAAAAAAAATCTCTGACAAAGCTCGTATAGTGTACCTATTCGCTTAAAACCAAACTAGCTGATAAGCGCTTGTTAACTTAGTTAAAACTAATAAATTTTTGGTCTTGGAATTCTAAGGCTTGGTGAGTATAGGTGTATTTATGAGAACTGAACTTTGGGATGGTTTTACCCGCCTAATCAAAAAAGAAGTCGTACCCGCATTGGGATGTACTGAACCCGTCTCGGTCGCGTTAGCCAGTGCGATAGCGGCTCAAAAGTTGTCTGGCGATATCCAGATGATCTCTGTTTATGTTTCTCCCAACTTAATGAAAAACGGTATGGGTGTTGGTGTGCCGGGAACGGGAATGGTCGGATTATCAATAGCCGCTGCGATAGGCGCTATTGCTGGAGAACCAGACGCTGGATTAGAAGTTCTCAAAAACATTACGCCACAGCACGTTACTCAAGCGAAAGCCCTACAAAGCGCAGTGACGGTTGAAGTGGCCGATGTACTCAATATTATTTATGCCAAAGTCGTCGTCAGCGATGGCGAGCATCGCGTAGCCGTGACCATTGCCGACAGCCATACCAATGTTGTCTCTATAGAAGAAGATGGCTTAACGACCTTTATCAATACTCAAGAACCAAGTTCAAGCACGGCTTCTGAGTCTGCAGATAAGCCAATGAAAGACGCTTGCGCGCAAGATATATTTGATTTTGCGTTAAATGCACCGTTAGACAGTATCAGCTTTATTGAGCAAGCCTACCAATTGAATAATGATTTATCTCATGAAGGGTTGAGTCAAGACTACGGCTTGCAAGTAGGGGCGACCTTTAAACGTAATGTCGAAAAAGGTCTACTTGCTCAAGGATTAATGACAGATGTGCTTTGTCGAACTTCAGC
>ASHK01000199.1 GCA_000695745.1 Vibrio madracius
CCTTTTGGTTTGTCTAAATTTATCGATTGAATACTGAGGTCGGTTCATGCTTTATCACGAAACATTTGACGTCATCGTTGTTGGTGGCGGACATGCAGGAACGGAAGCCGCACTCGCATCTGCTCGTACAGGGCAAAAAACACTACTCCTAACTCATAATATTGATACGTTAGGTCAAATGTCATGCAATCCAGCCATCGGTGGTATAGGTAAAGGACATTTGGTTAAAGAAGTGGATGCTATGGGTGGTTTAATGGCTGAGGCCATTGATCATGCAGGTATTCAATTTCGAACTCTGAACGCGTCAAAAGGTCCAGCAGTTCGTGCAACTCGCGCTCAAGCAGACCGAGCACTATACAAAGCTTATGTGCGCAGCGCGTTAGAGAACACGCAAAATCTGACGTTATTCCAACAATCCGTCGATGACTTGATCGTAGAACAAGATCAAGTCCGTGGCGTTGTTACTGAAATGGGATTGAAATTCCATTCAAGATCGGTGGTATTAACAGTTGGTACTTTCCTTGGTGGTAAGATCCACATCGGTATGGAAAGCTCTTCTGGTGGTCGAATGGGTGATCAGCTTCTATCGCTTTGGCAGCACGTCTAAGAGAATTGCCGTTTAGAGTTGATCGTTTAAAAACAGGTACGCCACCACGTATCGATGCTCGAAGCGTCGATTTCTCTGTGCTAGAGGTTCAGCACGGCGATAATCCAACGCCTGTTTTTTCTTTCATGGGCAACCGAACTCAGCATCCGACTCAGATTCCGTGTTTTATCACTCACACCAACGAGTCGACCCATGAAGTTATTCGTAACAACTTAGATCGTAGCCCGATGTATGCAGGCGTGATTGAAGGTATTGGACCTCGTTATTGCCCATCGATTGAAGATAAGGTAATGCGTTTTGCGGACAAAAATAGTCACCAGATCTTTATCGAGCCTGAGGGACTGACTACACATGAGTTATATCCAAATGGTATCTCAACCAGTCTGCCATTTGATGTTCAGGTACAAATCGTCCGCTCAATGAAGGGTTTTGAGAATGCGCACATTGTCCGCCCTGGTTATGCGATAGAATACGACTTTTTCGATCCGCGTGATTTAAAACAAACTTATGAAACTAAGTTTATCTCTGGTCTGTTCTTTGCGGGTCAAATTAACGGTACCACAGGTTACGAAGAAGCCGCTGCACAAGGTTTAATGGCCGGTCTAAACGCAAGTTTGTACTCACAAGGCAAAGAGGGCTGGAGTCCACGTCGCGATCAAGCGTACATGGGTGTGCTTATTGACGATTTGTCGACGATGGGAACGAAAGAACCTTATCGTATGTTTACTTCTCGCGCCGAGTACCGTTTATTGCTTCGTGAGGACAACGCCGATATTCGTTTGACTGAGCACGCGCACAAATTAGGCTTGATTGATGAGCAACGTTGGGCTCGTTTCAACGAGAAATTAAACAATATGGCGACCGAACGTCAGCGTTTAAAAGAAACATGGTTTAACCCAAAATCTTCTGGTATCGAAGCACTGAATGCGTTGCTGAAAACACCAATTTCTCGTGAAGCAAGCGGTGAAGATCTGTTGCGTCGTCCGGAACTAAATTATTCACAATTGACCTCTTTGGACGCTTTTGCTCCAGCGATGGATGATCAACAAGCCAGTGAGCAAGTTGAAATCCAAGTGAAATACGAAGGCTATATCCAACGTCAACAAGACGAGATCGCGAAGTCATTGCGTCATGAAAATACTAAGATCCCTGCGGATCTCAATTACAGTGACGTGAAAGGGCTATCGAATGAGGTTGTCGCTAAGCTTTCAGAAGCGAAACCAGAAACGGTTGGTATCGCATCACGTATATCAGGTATTACCCCGGCTGCGATCTCTATCTTGCTGGTTTACTTAAAAAAACAAGGATTGCTTAAAAAAGGTGAAGCCGCGTGAGCAACAACTTAATCGTAAAACTTGAACAATTACTCGCAGAGACCTCGTTAGAGGTCTCTGAGCTTCAAAAGCAACAGCTTGTTGGCTACGTGCAGTTACTTGATAAGTGGAACAAAGCTTACAATCTGACTTCAGTACGTCGTCCAGAAGAGATGTTAGTGAAACATATCCTCGATAGCATCATTGTTGGTGAACACCTTGAGGGCGAACGTTTTATTGATGTTGGTACTGGACCAGGGCTTCCTGGGATACCGCTAGCTATCATGCACCCACAGAGTTCATTCACTCTACTTGATAGTTTAGGAAAGCGTATTCGATTTATTAAACAAGTCGTTCACGAACTTAAACTGAAAA
>ASHK01000200.1 GCA_000695745.1 Vibrio madracius
GGTCTACAAGTATAAGGCTGAAAATAGCGTTTGGGGAGCGAAATCCAACAGTAAAAATAGCCTGGCACTGGGTTTTCCAAAACTCTTAAAGCCTTGTTGATTAGGGCTCCAGTTACGAGCAAGCTCAAGGGTGAGGCGATAGAGTAAGGCGCCAATACCACCACTAATTCCGTACCAAAATAGTACACCAACCACATTTCGAGCATAGCTCAGAAGTAGAGTTTCAGCACCTGCTTTACCAATACCCAACAGTGATAATCCATCGGTCTCTCGATTTATTTTGGTTGATAACAACCTGCGCGCATTAGCTTTATCTTCTCGAGCGAGCGCATCGATAAGTTTGTCGTTGTACTGTTCGCTACTGCGCCAATCAATAGCTAAGAGAAGTAAGGCCAGTTGGTAGAATTCAGGCTTCCAAACTAATGACTCAAGAGCGAAGAGCACCAAGGCAGTTGGTACAAGAAGTAGCAGCAAAGCAAGGTAGCCTGATAGGCGTTGCTGTTGGTTGGAAGATGAGGGCGAATTCACTTTGCTAGCCACTAATGCGGCGAGCTGCTGCCAAAATCGAATGGGATGGGCTGCGGGTGGGATGGGAATTAACAGATGGAATAACAGCGCACCCCACATTACGAGCAGTGCGCCATTTCCATATAAACTCTCAAGAAAAGAGCTCATTCAGCAGTCCTTGCGTTTGTATCCTTTGACTTAAGTAGCTTAAATTACTTAAGAAAATCAACCATTTTTACTACCATTTCAGACGAGCTTTGTGCTGCCAAAGGCAAGAACTCTTCGAAACTCATTGGGGATTCTTTATTGGCCACATCAGAAATTGCACGCACAACCACGAACGGGGTATCGAATTGGTGACAAACTTGGGCGATAGCTGATGCTTCCATTTCAACTGCGATAACACCAGGGAAGTTTTTACGGATAGCTTCCTGGCGCTCTGGGCGACATACAAACTCATCACCGGTACAGATTAGACCGCGCACAGCGTGTTTGTCTTCCATTTGTGCCAGTGCTTGTTCCGCGATTTCCATAAGTTTAGCGTCTGCAATGAATGCGGCTGGTTGACCTGCCATTTGACCAATTTCGTAGCCAAAAGCAGTGACATCAGCATCATGGTGACGAACTTCTGTTGAGATTATCACATCACCTAGGTTTAGTGATGACTCAAAGCCACCAGCAGAGCCAGTGTTAATCACCACATCTGGTTGGTAATCGCTAAGAAGAATCGTGGTTCCTACTGCCGCTGCCACTTTGCCGATACCCGACTGTAATAGGACAACGTCCGCACCATTAAGCTGGCCAGTAAAAAATGTGCAACCGCCTTTTTTGGTTTCAACAAGGTTTGTTAACGCTGATTTTAGGATGGAAACTTCTTGTTCCATTGCGCCGATTACGCCGATTTTCATAGAGATTCTCTCAAGTTGGAAAACGTATTTGGCGTGCAGTATAGCAATAGTCTGTTCGCAGCCCAACCATTGCTCGCGTAATTACTTATCAGCTGCTTTGATGAGGCCTGATTCAATCAATTTGCGACGAAACTCATCAACACGTTCTCTATTGACTTTAAAATCGTAATAACCAATACGCGCTTCAGAGCGAACTAATAATTGGTTTCCTTCAATTTTTAGCTCCATATCATCGACATAACGAAAGACACTGGAAGTGTATTCGACTCGCAGATAATTGCCTTCTTTGGCAGCAAGTTCAGCATTTGGCAGGGATAGGGCGACTTGCTCTATTTGATTGATATTGGTGTTGGGCGTTAATGTAAACGGGGCGAGTTTAAATTCTTCTCGACTGTCTTGAGTAGAAACACAATCGAGGGCTATCACCACATGGTTGTTCAGTTCGATCTGTTGTTGTTTTATAACCGGCGCCGCAGGCGGTGAGGAAGACCACCGAAGAGAGTGTCATCCATTTAAGTAATGTCATCGTTAACCCTTAAATAAAAGCCCAGCGAAGCTGGGCTAAGAAAACAATAACCATTTCGCCTAGTCTGGAACGAAATGGTGAGTAGTATCGTGATATCAGACCTCTAAGAAGTCTAGTATGCCTTCTGCTGCTTTGCGTCCCTCATCAATAGCGGTGACCACTAAATCAGACCCACGAACAGCATCACCACCTGCAAAGATCTTTTTGTTTGTGGTTTGATACATAAACTCTTGAGAGGCAGGGGCTTTGATACGTCCCCACTGGTCGAGTTCGACGTCATAAGGTTCTAACCAAGACATTTGATGCGGCTGGAAACCGAACGCCATAATAACAGCATCGGCGGCAAGAACGTGCTCACTACCTGCTACAGGTTCTGGACGACGGCGACCTGCTTCGTCAGGATCTCCAAGTGCTGTTTTGACGACTTTAACCCCACAGGTGTTGCCGTTAGCATCTACTTCTATGCCTAAAGGCTGTAAGTTGAACATAAAGTTAACGCCTTCTTCTCGGGCATTTTTACCTCGCGTCGAGAGCCAGGCATGTTGTCTTCATCTCGGCGGTAAGCACAGATAACGTTATCAGCACCTTGGCGAATCGATGTTCTGACACAGTCCATTGCGGTATCACCACCACCAAGTACGACGACTTTCTTACCTTTCATATCAATAAAAGGAGCGGTGGCTTCTAGTTCCATCACTTTGTAAGTATTGGAGATTAAAAATGGCAGGGCATCAAATACACCTGGTGCATCTTCATTCTCTAGACCTGCGCGCATATTTTTGTAGGTGCCAACTCCCAAAAATACCGCGTCATAGTCTTTGATCAGTGTTGCCATCTCAATGTCTTTACCCACTTCGGTATTCAGTTGAAACTCAACACCCATCTCGTTAAAGATTCGACGTCGGTTTAACATGACATCTTTTTCTAACTTGAACGATGGAATACCAAAGGTCAGCAGTCCGCCAATCTCAGGGTAGCGGTCAAAGACAACAGGCTTAACACCATTACGAACTAGGATATCAGCCGCCGCGAGCCCCGCAGGACCTGCGCCTATGATTGCGACCTTTTTATCCGTCCATTCCACATGCGACATGTCTGGCTTCCAGCCCATTTCAAAGGCTTTGTCGGTAATGTATTTCTCGACATTACCAATGGTCACAGCACCAAAGTCTTCGTTAAGCGTGCAAGAACCTTCACATAGACGATCTTGCGGACAAACTCGCCCACATACTTCAGGTAGACTGTTGGTTTGATGTGATAGCTCGACTGCTTCAATGATTCGTCCTTCATTGGCAAGCTTCAGCCATTGAGGAATATAGTTGTGAACAGGACATTTCCATTCACAATAAGGGTTACCACAGTCAAGGCATCGGTCTGCTTGGGCGGTAGCTTGTTGCTTGGTAAAAGGTTCGTAAATCTCTACAAACTCAATTTTGCGAACCTTGAGTGGCTTTTTCGCCGGGTCGATGCGGTTCACATCAATAAATTGGTATACGTTCTGGCTCATAATTCTGGCTCCTTCCAATTATTGTGCTTGAACGCGCAGCTCAGCGGCGCTTCGGCTTTGGTGACCAAGTAGCGTGCGTAAATCTGCCGCTTTTGGCTTCACTAGATAGAACTTCGGAATCCATTCATCAAAGTTCGCCAGAATATTCTCAGCATGCACCGAACCGGTTTCCTCGAGGTGCTCGGCAATCAGTCCACGAAGATGTTCTTGGTGGATGTAGAGATCGGATAATGCGATGGCTTCGACGGACTCGGTGTTGACTCGCCCTTCAAAGTCTTCATTAGTGTCCATCACATAGGCAAATCCGCCCGTCATACCCGCACCGAAGTTGACACCTGTTGCGCCAAGAATTGCCACAATACCGCCAGTCATATACTCACAAGCGTTGTCACCTGCACCCTCGATAACGGCAATCGTGCCTGAGTTACGGACACCAAAACGCTCTCCAGCCGTACCAGCAGCGAACAGTTTACCGCCCGTGGCACCGTATAAGCAGGTATTACCGATAATAGTGGCTTCATTACAAGTGAACGTTGTACCTACATGCGGCTTCACAACCAGCTTGCCTCCAGCCATGCCTTTGCCGACATAGTCGTTGGCATCACCGGTTAGATAGATCTCAACGCCACCTGCGTTCCAGACTCCAAGAGACTGGCCTGCAGTACCATCGAGATAAAGCTTAATAGGACGGCTTGCCATGCCTTGATTGCCATAGCGTTTAGCCACTTCCCCTGAAAGTCTTGCCCCAACAGATCGGTCGGTATTGCGGATATCAAAGTAAAAACTGCCACCCGATTTGGCTTCGACCGTCGCTTGTGTTTCTTCGATAATTTTCTGATTTAGCAGTGCCTTATCAAACGGTTGATTCGGCTCGGTCCAGTACAAAGGCAGTGATAATGGTGAAACCGGAGCCTCTAAGATATTCGACAAGTCAAGTTTGGCTTGTTTTGCTGTCATACCTTCAAGCTTTCCAATAGCTCAGTGCGACCGATAAGGTCAGTGAGCTTCTCTACGCCTAACTGAGCGAGTAACTCTCTCACTTCATCAGCAAGACCCGTAAAGTAGTTGACCACCATTTCAGGTAAGCCCTTAAAGTACTCTTTTCGTAAGGTCTCATCCTGAGTGGCTACACCTGTGGCACAGTTATTCAAGTGACAAATACGTAAGAACTTACAGCCCATAGCCACCATTGGTGCAGTACCAAAGCCAAAACTTTCGGCACCTAAGATTGCCGCTTTGACCACATCAAGCCCGGTTTTAAGACCGCCATCAACTTGCAGACGAATCTTGTGTCTTAAGTTGTTAGCCACAAGAGCTTGTTGAGTTTCGGCCAAACCGAGTTCCCAAGGACAGCCAGCGTATTTGACCGAGGTCAGTGGACTCGCCGCCGTGCCGCCATCATATCCGGAAATAGTGATAAGGTCGGCGTAGGCTTTTGCTACCCCCGTTGCGATAGTGCCAACTCCCGGCTCAGAGACCAGCTTCACCGACACGAGCGCATCAGGATTGACTTGTTTAAGGTCGAAAATCAGCTGAGCTAAGTCTTCTATCGAATAGATATCGTGGTGAGGGGGAGGGGAAATTAAGGTCACACCTTGCACCGAATGGCGCAGTTTGGCAATTTCTGCGGTAACCTTGTGACCCGGAAGCTGACCGCCTTCACCGGGTTTGGCTCCCTGAGCCACTTTGATTTGCAATACGTCGGCATTGGTTAGGTAGTGTGGCGTGACACCAAAACGTCCAGACGCTATTTGCTTAATACGGGAGTTGCGATTAGTACCAAAGCGACGCGGATCTTCACCACCTTCACCAGAGTTTGAGTAGCCGCCGAGCTTATTCATTGCCATGGCGAGTGCTTCATGAGCTTCTGGGCTTAAGGCACCGATGGACATCGCGGCGGAATCGAAGCGTTTAAACAGCTCTGAATTCGGTTCGACTTTGTCTAGTGTCAGTGGTGAGTCTGACTTTTTCAGTGCCATCATATCGCGCAGCATTGAGACAGGACGCTCATTGACCTGTTTGGCAAATGTCTGATAATCCGATGCTTCACCACTTTTCACTGCTTTTTGCAGCGTACCGACAACGTCTGGGTTGTAGGCGTGGTATTCACCGTCATGTACGTATTTTAGCAGGCCGCCGTGCTCGACAGGCTTGCGTTTTGCCCACGCTTTTCTAGACAAGTTAAACAGATCTTGTTGGAAATCTTCAAAGTTTGCACCTTGAATACGAGTCGTTACTCCCTTGAAGCAAAGATCGACGATGTCGGTATGTAGGCCAACAGCTTCGAACAGCTGAGAGCAGCGATAAGAGGCAACGGTGGAAATCCCCATCTTAGACATAATCTTATACAGACCTTTATTGATGCCGTATTGATAGTTTTGCATCACGTCTCGATAGCACTTATCAATAGCGCCATCATCGATGAGTTTACCTAGTGCTTCATAGGCTAAATAAGGGTAGATAGCGGTAGCGCCAAAGCCAAGTAATACCGCAAATTGATGAGGGTCACGGGCTGTTGCTGTTTCAACGATAATATTGGCGTCACAACGTAAGTTGGCTTCGATTAAGCGAGTTTGCACTGCACCGACAGCCATCGCAGCTGGAATGGGCAGCCTGCCTTTGACCAAAGGCCTATCTGAGAGAACCAATAAGACAGTGCCTTGTTTAATGACTCTCTCTGCACTATCACACAGTTCAAGCAGAGCTTGCTTGAGATCTTTCTCATTTGGATCGTAATTAATGTCTAAAATGGTATTGCGATAGTGCTTATCGCTAAGCTCTAACAGCTGTTGCATGTCTGAATAGAGCAGCACTGGAGAGTCGAATGTGACGCGATAAGCGTGACCGTCGGTTTCACAAAACACATTCATTTCTTGACCAACACTGGTTGCCAATGACATCACATGTTTTTCGCGCAAAGGATCAATCGGTGGGTTGGTAACTTGTGCAAATTTCTGACGGAAATAGTCGGTAACCAAGCGTTCTTTGAAGACAGGACGGCCATTGGCGTGTCGTCACCCATAGAACCCACGGCCTCCTGGCCCATATCACCTAATACTCGTAATACCTGATCCGTTTCTTCGTTCGTCATCGCGAACTGTTTCTGATAGGTTTTTAGCAGCGATTCATCAAAACTGCGAGCGCCAACTTGATCGTCAGGAAGCGCACTAAATGGAGTCAGTTTGTGGACATTATTTTCCATCCACTCGCGGTAAGGATGACGACTCTTTAGATCGTTATCTATATCTTGTGAGTGCCACAGTTCCCCTTGTTGAGTATCGACGACCAGCAACTCACCTGGACCAACACGACCTTTCTCAGCGACTTCATCAGGGGCGTAGTCCCAGATACCTACCTCAGAGGCTAAAGTAATCAAATGGTCTTTAGTAATGACATATCGAGCTGGACGAAGGCCGTTTCTATCAAGGTTACACGCTGCATAACGACCATCGGATAGCACGATACCAGCTGGTCCATCCCAAGGTTCCATATGTTTGGAGTTGAAGTCATAGAAGGCACGTAAATCGGGGTCCATATCTGGGTGATTTTGCCATGCTGGTGGCACAAGCATACGCATAGCGCGGAAGATATCCATGCCTCCAGAAAGGAATAGATCCAGCATGTTATCTAAGCTGGATGAATCTGAGCCAGTCTCGTTAACGAATGGCGCTGCGGATTGCAAATCAGGTAGTAGTGGTGACGCGAACTTATAGGCACGTGCTTTCGCCCATTGTCTGTTCCCCTCGATAGTATTGATCTCACCATTGTGCGCTAAATATCGGAATGGCTGTGCCAATGGCCAGCGAGGTTGAGTATTGGTCGAGAAACGTTGGTGGAACAGGCAGATCGAGGATTCCATGCGAAGATCGGCAAGATCAAGGTAGAAGCGCGGCAGATCCGCAGGCATACATAGCCCTTTGTAGACGATCACTTGCGTCGACAGACTACAAATGTAGAAATCTTCATCATCAAGGATACGCTTTTCAATGCGGCGTTTAGCGATGTACAAGCGTCGTTCAACATCTTGTTCACGCCAACCTGCGGGAGCAGAAATAAACACCTGAACGATACTCGGTACTGAGCTTAATGCGATTGGACCAAGTACTTCATTATTGGTAGGAACATCTCGCCAACCGGAAATGGTTAACGTTTCCTGTGACAGTTCTTGATTGATGATATCTTTCGCAGACTGCGCCTTGACTGGGTCTTTGGAAAGAAACAGCATGCCTACAGCGTATTGTTTGCCTAGGTTCCAACCATTTTCTTCTGCGATGAGTTTAAAGTAAGAATCCGGTTTTGAAGTAGTAGGCCACAACCGTCGCCTGTTTTTCCATCTGAGTTGATACCGCCACGGTGAGTCATGCGGTCTAATGCCGAGATTGCGGTGCGAACCAGTTTGTGGCTGGGCTGACCTTGCATATGTGCAATAAGACCAAATCCACAGTTGTCTTTAACAAGACTAGGATCGTAAAGAGCCATTGCCTTTCTCCCTTTGAGCTTGCTGTCATCCTGACAGTAAATTAATGCTTTTTAATGACTTTTTGTTGTTATTTAGGTCAAATTTTCAGAAATTAAATGTTTAACAAATTGTATCTATTTTATTTTCACCAACTTCACAACGTATAGCTTATGGCGATAAAGGTCAAGTTTTCAGAAATTTGTTGTGTATGTTTCAGAAATTCAAACGATTTCTCTAAGCAATTCACCGGCAAATTGCTTGGAAAGAGTGAGGTGGTTAACAGTTTGTACAGTAAAATGTCGACTGAGACAAAAAAAGGCCAGCAAAACTGCTGCCAAATTAGGAAGGAATACTGTTAGTTACTTATTAGTGTAACCAGACAGACAACCTTTAGGCTGAAAGCATTAATGAATCGGCTTTCGCTTCAAGGTTGGTGTTGCCCATTAGGTACTCATCGATGGCACGTGCACACTCACGTCCTTCGTTGATGCATCGTACAACCAGAGACTGACCAGTACGCATATCACCCGCGGCAAAAACACCTTGTTGGTTGGTTTGGAAACCTTGTGACGCGACGTTTCCTCGCTCATCCAGTTTGATATCAAGTTGTGCTAAAACGCCCGTTGGCTCAGGGTGTAAGAACCCCATTGCTAAGAAGGCCATATCACATGGAATCACGCGCTCAGAGTTTGCCACTTCCTCAAAACTAGGGCGTTCACCTGGCGCTGCGTCTTTCCATACGATGTCAGCAATACGAAGGCCTGTTACCTGACCTTCATCGTTACCGATAAATTCTTTGGTCAGGATATTCCAATGACGATCACAACCTTCTTCATGAGAAGTGGTGGTTTTCATGATCATTGGATATTGCGGCCAAGGCATGTTCGCTGGACGTTTTTTTGGTGGAATCGGCATGATTTCGACCTGAGTAACACTGGCTGCTTTATGACGGTTTGATGTGCCCACGCAGTCGGAGCCTGTATCACCACCACCAATAACTACAA
>ASHK01000201.1 GCA_000695745.1 Vibrio madracius
CTGAATCTGATCCACCAGTTCACCACCAACACCACCGACACCAACCACAAACACATCAAGGAAGTGCTTAGAATTGAATAGATTTTCATGACATGCTTTGATGGCTTCCGACACTTTATCTTCAGGGATTACCGCTGAAATAGCGCGCTCAGATGACCCTTGGGCGATCGCAATAATATTGACATTCACCTCTGCAAGGGATGAGAAGAACTGAGATGCGACACCGCGAGAGGTACGCATTCCATCCCCTACCAAGGTCACGATCGCAACATCATCCATAAACTCAACAGGCTCTAGCAGACCATTTTTAAGTCGAGTTCGAAAGCTTCGCGTAAGGCACGTTCTGCATCGAGTTTGTCCTCTTCTTCAATACAGAAGCTGATGCTGTATTCTGAAGACGATTGAGTAATAAGGACAATAGACACACCTGCTGATGACATCGCCCCAAATACACGACTTGCCATCCCCACCATGCCTTTCATTCCTGGTCCAGATACGTTGACCATAATGAGATTAGACAATGTTGTGATGCCTTTAATTGGCAAGTTATCTTCACCGGTATCCTGACCAATCAAAGTACCCGCGCTGTGGGTTAAACGAGTTTTTGATGAGGCATGGAATATGGAATTGAGCGATAGGAGCGATCGTTTTAGGGTGAAGAACCGAAGCACCGAAATAAGAAAGCTCCATTGCTTCTTGATAGCTCAGTGACTTGAGGAGGCGAGCATCATCGACCAAACGAGGGTCACAGTTATAAACGCCATCAACATCTGTCCAGATTTCACAACAATCGGCACGTAAACACGCCGCTAGTACCGCCGCTGAGTAGTCCGAACCATTACGGCCCAGCGTGACAAGTTCGCCCTTTGCATTACCTGCTGTAAAGCCCGGCATGATATGGACAACCCCTTCTGCCAGCGGGTTAGCTTGGAAGTTTTGTGTGGAGACTTCCACATCGACCATAGCTTCTAAATGATCACCTTGAGCAAACAGGTACTTCACCGGATCAATAAGCTCTGCGGCTTGACCTTTGGCTTGCAGTACCGCTTTCATAAGTTGAATCGAGATTCGCTCACCTTTAGATATGATGCGAGCATTCACGTGGTCAGGGCATGTGCCAAGTAAACGGATACCATGGACAAATTGATGCAATTGGAATAGCGAGGTTTTAACTTGATTGTCAAAATCCGTGCGCTCAATGTTCGGGAGTAAAGCAGCGATATCTGAAAATAGTTGATTGAACGAGGTTTCAAGCTCTGAAATCTGCAACTCAACTTCATTGTTTTTTAGTGCGGTTTCAATCACGGCGACAAGTTTGTTTGTCGTTTTACCAGGTGCCGATAACACCACGGCCAACTCTTCTTGCTGGGCATTATTAGCGATGATATCCGCTGCTCTTAAAAAGCGGTCTGCATCAGCTAATGATGAACCTCCAAATTTTAGTACTCGCATCCTTTCCTCCCGAAATACTCAAAACAGATAAAAAAAAGGCCCGTATCTTGGGGATACAGGCCTTGTTTTTGAATTTCTTCCGTCTACCAGCCGCCCCAACATTGGTAATGTCGGTAATAATAATCGTGGTGGTCATTACTACGTGCTGGCAACTAAACATAGGGTTTTCTTTAAAATCTCTTATGTGCTTACCCATACGTTTAACCCATTTGTTGCCGCTTAGTCAATCAAAAATTGTACTTTTGTTGCTTTAACGTACGTTTTTTCACATACGCATAGAAATTGACAATCGAAGATAACTTATTCAGTTACGATCTTAATTAATAACCAATTGCTATATAGATTTGCAACTTTTTGCTTAGTTTCTGTGCTTTAATTAGAAGTCAATAAACTATAAAAACAATAACCAAGGAGTGGTGCCATGCGAGCAGTGTCTTTGTACGCCTTACCCTTGTTATTGTTATCTACAACGTCCCTTGCTGTAGATTTGCCTACTCTCCCCTCACAACATAATGCGTCGCCCCACAGCTTCTTTCTCTCTTCTGGCAGTAAGCTCGGCAGTAGTGACTCGTTCGACACTTGGAATATCGATAGTGGTTATTCCTATTCGATTTTTGACTCGTTAGATGTCTACATCGGCGCGAGACTTAACAACTCTCACGACTCTGTCGACCAAGGCTTTCTCAGTGGCGTAAGTTATAATGTTTCTGACCGTATCTCGGTAAAAAGCACGCTTCGCGGCTATCAGTATGAAGAGAATAATGAAAAGCAGGGCGCGATGGCGGCTGAAATATCAAGTAGAATGAGATTAACCGAAAACCTAGACGTTCATGCCACCTTCGATTTTGAGAAGGTACAACAAGGCGTAGAAGTAGGTCTAGGCTTCCGGTTTTAACTTATTCTAGCTCTCGACGAGGGCTACAATTTATCCCTTTTTCATCAAACACGTAGCAATCTTTTCCTTCGAACCATAAATGGACTTCTTTGGTTTTGCTTGCGTTCAAGCTATCCAAACGTACCACGAGGCACTCATCCAATTGGTCTAATTCCGTGTAAAGAAGGCTTTCATTTCCGAGCCATTCAACTACCTCACAAGGAATAAAGTTCATCTTTGGAGAGCCAATAAACCCAGCTACGAAGAGGTTGGCTGGATTACGGTATAACTCCATAGGAGCATCATCACTGGCTTTTAGATCGCCGCTTTTGATATCTGAGTGTCATCATTTATGCGTTCTAACAACGATATCTACGCCGTTTAAAATCCAATGCTTCCTTGCTATCAAAACCCCATTCCAATCACAATAGATGTAATGTCCAGGTTGGACGATTTGATTATTCATTGTTAAGGTAACGTTAATTTCACCTGCACCGCGCTTTTCGGTTTGAAAGGACAAGCCGCTAACGCCTTCACTCCCAAATCCATCTCAGCCATAGCCGCTATATCTCGAACAGCGCCATTTACAACTACGCCTTCCCAGCCATTTTCTATCGCCAACATCGCTAATTGGTCGCCAAGTAGTGCCTTAGCACAAGAACCATTGCCGTCGACAAAGAGCACTTTGCCTTTGCCATTTTGCGCTAACACTTCTCGAACCATGGAGTTATCGTGATAACAGCGTACTGTTACCATTTCTCCCCAAAATGCCGCTCGTTGCCCAAAATTTTGTAGTGGCAAACCCAACAACATTACTTTGTCTTCATGTTGGTCACAAATATCAGGTGTGATATCTCTCATTTTTCCTCCGTGATCTTTGCTCAATAGCCATACAAAACGCATGTCTTTAGGGAGCAATAAATTAAAATCCTTTGTTGTCGACCCGGCAATTTCTTCCCGTTAACGTAAGAAATTGCCCAATCGACCTAATTTTTTTTGTGTTTGATTGTCACCGCAGGAAACCAAAAACAGTACACCATTTTTCACCCAATAAATGGCATTTTGCTGGTATTTTTGCGCCAACTCACACCCAAGATTTACGGACATTTCTACTGCAAAACTGTCTTCAACCCAGTGAAAACTTGCGTCGCCAACCTTCACATTTTGGTAGTTGTTATTTTTTGAGCTTTTGCTCTAAGTCCAAGTTTTTTATGCAATTTAGTTCGTTAGACAGCTTGAAACTTCTTGGGTTCCAAGCGGTTATGATAACGTAATTATCACAGTCCCATTCAGCATCAAACTCTATAAGAATTTTTGAATAGGCACTCCATAAGTGTGCATCAATACTCATATTATCGAAATTATTGTATTTGCCCAATACTATTAATATTTGTTACAAAGGCGCTATTGAATTTAAATCAACAAAGTGCATGGAATTAACATTTGACCATTGTTAGCATGCTGTTAACATTATAGAATTCGCCTCAATGACATAGCAGAATAATAAGAGATTTAAGGGATTTCTCGTTTTTGGCAACATCACGGAAGGCGACTTAACCTGTAACTGTTTCTACGATTTTGAGTAAACATCCAAGAAACATTACCTATATGTTAACTTTTTGCCTAGAATTTATTCTACTAGCGACAGAATTATCACAAGTTTAAATTAGGTACCGCCGATGCAAAGCCCGCAGATTCTTATTGTTGAAGATGAGCAAGTAACCCGTAACACCCTTAAAAGCATTTTTGAAGCAGAAGGATATGCTGTATTCGAGGCCAGCGACGGTCAAGAAATGCACCAAGTCATGTCAGAGAACTCTGTAAACCTCGTTATCATGGACATTAATCTTCCAGGTAAGAACGGTCTATTGTTGGCTCGCGAGCTTCGCGAGCAAGCAAATGTAGCACTAATGTTCCTAACTGGTCGTGACAATGAAGTTGATAAAATTCTTGGTCTAGAGATTGGTGCTGATGATTACATCACGAAACCATTCAACCCACGTGAACTGACTATTCGTGCACGTAACCTATTGACTCGTTCTATGAGCTCAAATGCTGCAACTGAAGAAAAACGCAGTGTTGAGAAATACGAATTCAATGGTTGGGTTCTAGATATCAACAGCCGTTCACTGATTAGCCCAAGTGGCGATGGTTACAAACTACCTCGCTCAGAGTTCCGTGCACTGCTGCACTTCTGTGAGAACCCAGGTAAGATTCAAACTCGCGCCGATCTTCTTAAGAAGATGACTGGTCGTGAGCTTAAGCCACACGATCGTACTGTTGACGTAACAATTCGTCGTATCCGTAAACACTTCGAGTCTGTTTCTGGTACACCAGAAATCATCGCGACGATTCACGGTGAAGGCTACCGCTT
>ASHK01000202.1 GCA_000695745.1 Vibrio madracius
CGAGGCTCTTTTCGATTCGATATTAGAAACGAAGATGAAGTTTGGTAGTAGCTTCTTGTTCTCGTCATAAACAGGGAAGTATTTTTGGTCACCCTTCATAGTGTAAACTAACGCTTCAGACGGTACTTTTAGGAACTCTTCTTCAAATTTGGCTGTGAGTACGACTGGCCATTCAACCAGAGACGTCACTTCTTCGACTAAGTCATCTTCAAGATCCGCAACACCGCCAACCGCTGCTGCTGCTTTTTGCGAGTCTGCTAGGATGATGGCCTTACGTGCTTCATAATCTGCCATTACCTTACCGCGCTCTTCTAGAATTGCTGGGTATTGCTCTGCAGATTCGATAGTGAACTCTTGCTCACCCATAAAGCGGTGACCTCGGATCGTGCGATCAGAGGCAACACCTAGGATTTCGCCTTCAATAAGGTCAGAACCCATCAGCATTGTCAGTGTTTTAACTGGGCGGATAAATTGAGTGGTTTTATCACCCCAACGCATTGGTTTTGCAATCGGTAGATTGGCGAGTGCTTTCGCCGCAAGTTCAACGATGATCTCAGATGTTGCCTGACCTTTCATCTCTTGCTTGAATAGTAGCCATTCACCTTTATCTGTGACTAAGCGTTCTGCTTGATCAACGGTGATGCCGTTACCACGAGCCCAGCCTTGTGCTGCTTTCGTTGCATTACCATCGGCATCGAAAGCTACCGATACAGCAGGACCGCGCTTTTCTACGACTTTGTCAGCTTGACCTTCAGCCAAGGCTGCAACCTTAAGCGCTAAGCGACGAGGAGCGGCATACCATTTCACACCTTCGTGTGTTAAGTCGGCTTCTTTCAGTTCAGACTCAAAGTTTGCTGCAAATGCTTCAGCAAGAGTACGAAGTTGCGTTGGTGGTAGCTCTTCAGTACCAAGTTCAATTAAAAATTCTTTTGCCATGATTACTGTCTCCTCGCCTTATTTCTTACACATTGGGAAGCCAAGTGCTTCACGTGATGCGTAGTATGCTTCTGCTACTGACTTAGTCAGATTGCGGATGCGAAGAATGTAACGTTGGCGCTCTGTCACAGAGATAGCTTTACGAGCATCAAGTAGGTTAAATGCGTGAGCTGCTTTTAGGATGCGCTCGTAAGCTGGAAGAGGAAGAGGTTTTTCTAACTCTAACAGCTCTTTGGTTTCTTTCTCACACTGATCGAAGTACGAAAATAAGAAATCAACGTCAGCATGCTCGAAGTTGTAAGTGGATTGCTCAACTTCGTTCTGATGGAAGATATCACCGTAAGTCACGGCGCTGCCGTCTGGCGCAATGTTCCATACTAGGTCGTAGACAGAGTCAACTTCTTGGATATACATAGCAAGGCGCTCGATACCATAGGTGATTTCGCCTGTTACAGGCTTACACTCTAGGCCGCCAACCTGTTGGAAGTAAGTAAACTGTGTCACTTCCATGCCGTTTAACCAAACTTCCCAACCAAGGCCCCATGCACCTAGCGTTGGGTTTTCCCAGTTGTCTTCTACGAAGCGAATATCATGAACTAACGGATCGACACCAAGCACCTCTAGTGAGCCTAGATACAACTCCTGAATGTTATCTGGAGAAGGCTTTAGCGCTACCTGAAATTGATAGTAGTGCTGTAGTCGGTTCGGTTTTCACCATAGCGACCATCAGTAGGACGACGAGATGGTTGGACATAGCTGTCGACATTGGCTCTGGGCCAAGTGCGCGCAGACATGTCATTGGGTGAGAGGTGCCCGCACCTACTTCCATATCTAGAGGTTGTACAATAGTACAGCCGTTTTGTGCCCAATAATCCTGCAGCGCGAGGATCATTCCCTGGAAGGTTTTGATATCGTATTTTTGCATAGTCAATTCGCGCGATTCTTTATCTGAAAAAGGTAAAAATAACGATCAAGTATACCCAGTAATTCCTTGGGGGAGTAGGGGTAAAAGTGGTTAATTAATCGTCATTACGCGAAAAAAGGTCAGATTTTCTATTTTATCTTCGGACCAAGAGTCTAGAGAGAGTGTCATTGTTGAATTTGACCAGTAGTGTGATTACAATACCGACATCTCTGGGGAGTAGCTTATTCTGGCTTTAATATGAGTCAGAATTCGTTCGTCAACATAATTGGTGCAAAATCACCGTGGCGTTCGAGACTTGTGCCAGCAAGTTTAGCAAGACCATAGATAAGTACCGTGAACCGGGGTGGGGCGCGAGGCTTGTCTATAGGTTAAAAACTATAATCTCTGCCCCTTAGAGCATGTCGTGAGCGTTTTAGCTATTTCAATTACTACCGTCGCCTTAGCTGAGATTGGGGATAAAACCCAACTTCTCTCATTGCTATTGGCCAGCCGTTACCGTAAACCTTTTCCCATAATTGCTGCCATTTTTTTTGCCACAATTGCCAACCATGCGCTCGCCGCTTGGTTAGGTGTCGTTGTCGCTGATCATCTTTCCCCGCAGGTATTAAAATGGGTACTGGTCGTCAGCTTTTTAGCGATGGCTGCGTGGGTGTTGATTCCTGATAAATTAGATGAACAAGAGAGCCTTTCTAATCGAGGGCCTTTTATGGCCAGTTTCATTGCATTTTTTATTGCTGAAATTGGCGATAAAACGCAAATTGCGACATCAATATTAGGAGCACAGCACGCTGATGCGCTGATGATGGTCATTCTGGGGACGACGATTGGTATGTTGTTAGCAAATGTTCCAGTGGTCTTGATAGGTAAGTTTTCTGCTGACCGACTCCCCCTTGATTGGATACGCCGTATTACCGCAATACTGTTTGTGGCTTTAGCCGTTGGCTCGATTGCTTTTTAATAACAATATCAAGTAACTACTAAGAAATTACTTAAGATCAAACTCTGATTCAAATCTAACGAATTTCGTGATGGATGACATATTAGTGTCACAATTGTCATGCTACTTTAATCATGTGGATCCTAGCGAGAGGGCAACATTATGCTTACACGTTACACAGGAATGACCGCAAAAAGTCAAAGTTATTTGTTCACATTTGGGTTTGTGTTGACGGTCCTTGGAATGGCATTGACCGATATGTGGACGCCTATGGTTGTTGGCGCCATTGTTATGGCAGGACTCTCTGTTGAGTCGTGGATTAGAGTGCAACACTTGATTCCCATGCATAATGAAATGCGTGCAATGCAAAAGCAGATTAGGCAATTGCAAGCGGAAGTCAGAACGCTTGAATATGATGAATAGTAAAAAGCTGCATGATGCAGCCTTTTTTGATTCTTTAAGCGAGACCTTTCTTGATTAAGTAAAGGTAAGGTATGGATTCCGTTTGCGAGCCGAGTAATTGATGATCCATAAAACGGCAGAAGCTTGGGATATCTCTCGTAGTAGAGGGATCGTCTGCTTTCACTAACAACACTTCCCCTTGTTCCATTTTACGAATTGTCTTCCTGACCATCATCACGGGCTCTGGGCAACGCAAGCCTTCTGCTTCTAAAGTCTGCGTGGCGAGTTCGGTATTGATTGTCATGATGTGCTCTTATCTATAAAAAACAGCTCAAATTCTACTTATGAAGAAAAAATATGCAATAACTCTTGGCAAATCGATTTTTTTGTTTTAACTTTATTTAACAAGTTGGTAACAAAGAAGCGAAGGAGTAGCTATGTTGACCGCTTTAGATAGATTGACCATTTATTCGGTGCTTTGCTTTATTGCCTTCTGTGCCTTGGTATTAAAGACTTCATCAGAGACCAGTTTCTTTCCTTTAATTGGATTGAGCGCTTCAATTTTTGGGATCTGGATTGAAATGAGACGCTGGCAAGATGTTTCAGAAGAACAGGAAAGTTAACATTCTATAAACATCTGGCTAATATAGTTTTCTGACACTATACGACATTCCGACACTATCCCCATTTTCTTGGGCTTCCCCGCTGTGAAAGGCGGGATTTTTTTATCTGAGCCCAGTAAACTTATCTAGGCTCGGTGTACACTATAAAAGAACCCATTAGGACGTGTTTATGGAACTCGAAGAAATCTATCGTCGTGACCTGAATCTGTTGGTTGCGTTAAAAGTGTTGGTTGAAGAAGGTAGTGTTAGTCAAGCCGCTGTGCGTTTA